>JALOTT010000328.1 GCA_025457745.1 Verrucomicrobiota bacterium | reverse complement strand
AACCGAATGATCCGCATCGCGGCCGGTGATGACGAGTTTTCGCAGGGGCAGCGCGTAGGTCAGCACATAGGTGGCGGCGGGACTCAGTCCGTAGTAACCACTTTTTCCGTAGTAGGTATTGTCATCCGTCTCACCGGCTCCGTATTGTTCGCCGCCGTCATAGGTGAACGATCCGTCCGAGCGGCGGACCAGATCAAGGTGCCACGAGGATTTGCCGAAGAACGCCGCCCCCGTCTCGGGTCCGCCGACGGCCGCACCGAGGGCGCTCCACAGATAGCTGAAGCCCTGCCCGGTGTGACCGTATTCGCGACTGGCGAATCCTGCCGTGGCCATGCGGGCGAAGAACTCCGTCTCCTTCGGCTTGTTGCCGATCGCGCCAAACATCACCGCGGTGATGGAATTCTTGCCGTTGTTCTCATGATAGGGCCATGGTTCGTGCTCGCCGTAGGGAATGGCGCCTTTGTCGGTGAAGTAGCCGAAGAACCCAGCGGCGCGGATAATGGCCTGATCGATTTCCGGGTGCTTCACGCCGCATTTTTTGGCGAGCACGATGGCGAGGTTGGCCGGTAGTCCGGCCATGTTCACGGGCCCGTAGGGAGGCACGGAGCCGTTGAATTTCCCGTCCTTGGTAAGTGCGGCGAAGCCATGGCCGAAGGTGCCATACATGCCCTGGCCACGGGCCAGCTGGAGGGCACTTTTTTCAATCGTGGGCAGCACCCCCTGGTCGTGGGTGACCATGAAGTATTCGCAGAGAAAAAGCAGGCGATAGCTCATGTTCCATGTGTCGCCCCAGGTGGATCCGAAGGGTTTCTTGTCAGGATCGAGATTTGCCTTGGCGAGGCGGTGCGCGAAGTCGCGCAGTTTTGGCAGGTATTCCGGTTTCCCCGTGGCGAGCAGGGCCAGACCCTGGATGGATCCGGTCCAGTTGGGCTCCATGGTTTCCTTTTCGAGCACCTTGATGGCGCCATCGAGGATCCGTTGGGATTTCTCGCAGTTCCATGGCGCGGTGTCGCTGTAGGTGCCCATCACGGCGAGCTTCAACGCGAGATCCCGCACTTGGCCCGCGCGCCACACCATGAGCTTGAGCACTCCACCCTGGGCCTCCGTTTCCGCTTCCTGAATGGCCAGTGCGATCGACTTGCGCGCGTCGTCGCCAAACGGCTTGCCTTCCACACCGAGAATCACATCGTCCACCATCACAATCCCGTCGGCAGGTGATGCGGCTCCCACGTGGGTGACCAGGATCTGGCGGCTGGCCAGCGTGGTGCGCCCTTGTGCGGCGTCGAGATTGTTCGCCGCCTTGGTATGGATCCAGCCGCGCAGGCCTGTCGCCCCCAGATTGTAGGTGAGCTTGCGGTCCGCCGACTGCGTGTCCTTGGTGAGATCGGGGACTTGTGAGAAAAGCGGGCTGGTGAGGCCCATCGCGAGTGCGGCCAGCAGGCCGATGGTTTTGATCGATGTTTTCATTATGCAGGTCCTAATGGAAAAAAAACTTCAAAAGGCTCTTCATTCTTTCAGCCAGTGCATCGCCAATCAGAAAGTAGATTTCCGCATTGCCTAACCAGTGGTGCCCGTGTGTGGGATTGGGCGAGAGTTCCGCAGGGCGGTCTTCGAGCTAATGTCAATGATTGTCATGGCTTGGAGTTGTTTGATTTGAGGAAGGTCCGAGCAAAGTGTGGATCGCGTTTGATAATATTCCGGCAATCTTCCTGGCTCCGCTCGCGTTGGGCAATGCGTCGTCTTTACCCATGTCATGATGTGGTTCAAAACGCTGATTTGCTTCAGCAATCACCACGGGTGACAGGGTGGACGCGGATGAGCGGGCAAGCCGGGAGATTTTCCGATTGAGCAGGACGCACGTTTCTTCGCGGCCGCTGACAGGAAGGTTTTGCGCGATCACGATTTTCACTTTTGCGTTTTTCAAGCGCAGCGCTGTGATCACCCGGCCGATGTTTTTGATGATGCCATCGGTCAAAGGTCCGGCTTCGGTTTTGTTTGCAAGGATATCCTCGGCTCCGAGATGAATCACGGCCACATCGGGCACATTACGTTCCAAAAGACGGGGCATGTTGTCCGCGATCCATTCTGAACCCTTCCCCCAGTGCCCTTCGTGATCGGGGTCGAATTGGTAACTGTCCGGCTCAGCCGTGCCGTCCTTGTGTTTGTGCCGACTACCGACGAAGTCGCTCAGATGCCCGTTGCGTCGTATCATTCCATCCAGATGTCTCCTGTAGGAAGTGCTTGAGTCGAGACCTTCAGTAGCGGAGCCGCCGATCAGCATGATTTTCACCGGCGCGAGCGGTGGCGCTTTCATGAATTTTTCGATGACGGGGGAAATGCCTCTTTCCCATGCCTGATAGCCCTCTTTGGTGAGATGAATGCCATCTGTGAACAAAGCCTTGTTGATGGTGCCGTCGGGCTGGAGGAAGCTGTCCTGCAAGTTGACGAAAACCACTTCATCCGATTCCAGCGCGAGTTTGGCATTGATCGCGTTGACGCGTTGGCACTTCTGCCATTTCGCGCCATCCGCGACGGGCAGCAAAGCCATCATGATCAAACGGGTTTGCGGCAGCCTGCGGCGGAATACCTGGGCGATCGCCCGTTGTCCTTGTGCAATATCCTCCGGCGGGCAGTCGGAGCCAAGGTCCCATTTTTCCTTGCCGCCGGCGCTTTTCGTCACACCGAAGTTGTTGATGCCACACAGTATCACCGCGACTTTGGGATGCCTGCCTTCGGGGAAATCAAGATTGCCACGGGCCACGCGGTGAAGCATGACCGGAGTGATGTCACCGGAGTTTCCCATGTTGATGGGATGATGATCTTTGAATTGATTTTCCCAAATCTCCCGACCAGTGGCGGGTCCGAGCGACCATGACCAGGTGATCGAATCACCGAAGAAAACCAACCGGGTGTTTTGTGCGGCAGCCACCTCGCGATTGACCCTCTGGAATTCGCTGTTCCAGTAATCGTCCAGAACTTCGGATGGCATCGTGGTGCTGGGCGAGAGCGGTATCTCATCCCAGAAATGCTCCGCAGCTTGCACCGGGGAAAGCGGGCTGGCGAGGCCCATCGCAAGTGCGACCAGCAGGCCGATGGTTTTGATTGATGTTTTCATTCCATCTCGTCCGGTTGTTTCGTCAAAGTGTGTTCACGTCTGTACACGCCAAGGTCGTTGGATCAGGACACCCCGCGAGGACACGTCTTCACGCTCGGCTGTGTATTTTGACCATACGACATTAAGGCATCCGAACCGGGTCTTTTCCTGCCGGTTTGTTTTGCGGACGAAGTCGCAGTGTGACTTTCGTCCCCACAGCCGGTAGACCAGCGGCGCTGACCTGCCATTCCAACGCATCGTTTTGATCGCTGTGAACGCCGGACAAACAAAGGAGTTCATCGCCGAAGGTGACAATCGAAATCACGTTGCCACTCTCATCGCTCAGATATTTCCGCGGCCCCGGCCCGTCGCCCACGAGGTGTGAACCGGCGAAGAGAAAAGTGTGCGTGGGGAACCGGCGATCGACTTTCTTATCCGCAGCGGCATCGCGGCCCACTTCTGCTTCCGCGGACGATCGCGTGATGAAATCGCTGATCGGATGCTCGGCCGGCTTGCCGGCCTTGTCCGGGAACACGAGCAGAACATCCACGGCACTTCCGCGGGGCGGAATGTCGATCCAGCGTTCGTCCTCACCGCGGGGCGCTCGACGCATCGCCGGATTCCCTGCATCCGCGCCGAGCAACAGCAAGGCCAAGTGAATGTGCGTGGGCCGCGCTGCGACCGCGACGATCGACTCGTGCTCTTTGCTCCCTTTGGTGCAAGCGACCAGTTCGAGCATGCCTTTGTCGAGACAAATCTTGCCTTCGATGTCGACGCAGCGCTCTTTGAGATCGATGGCCACGCCCGGAAGTGTCAGCTTCTTAATCGCCTCTTCCAGCGCTGGATTCGGCGCGCGACTCTCCGCAACCGCGGTTTCGCCACGCACCGGCTTCTCCTCCGCGGCATCAGCGGGAACGCCGCCAAACGCTGAAACGAGCAGCGCCAACATTGTCACACGCAGGAGCACGGTCGATGTCTGCATCTCTATTTAGCCTCCTTCAGCAGCTCCACCATGGCGCGGCCCATCGCTTCGCCCATCAGCCAGTAGGACTCGCCATTGCCGTTCCAGTGGATTGCACTACCTCCACCCCGTATGGTCAAAATACTCTGCCGAGCTGCAAGTGTCAATCCACACGGAACTTATGAACGCCCAGCGGACGCTCGTTTCGGCCGCTTGACAGCATCCGGCGGCCGCCCGATGCTGAGGTTTTCGCCCCCACCTTCCGCATCGGTGCGACATGAGCTTTGTGCTCCACCCCTGGCAGCTTCTGCTGGTGATTCTCGCCGGCTGGGTCAACCAGCAACAGCAACAGATCATCGACTTCCAGCGGACGGAAAGCGACGTGCTGAAGGAGAAACTGGGCAAGAAGCGGATCATCCTGAACGACGACCAACGATGCCGCCTAGCGGTGACCCGCCACGGCGCGCACCACACCACGCCGAGGTCCTTGCCGTTCAGTTTCACCCGCGCCATGTAATGAACCGTGCCAAGATCAAGATGGAGATGCTTCTTTTGATCGTTGCCCGTTGTGTTTCATGCATGATGTCAGATCTAGCCTCAGGGCCTGTCCGGCAACAGCGCTGCCGGCTTCAGCAATTTGACTTCGTGCAAACACAAACCATAGCGCCCGCCGGGCGGATTAAAGTTGAGCTTCACGCCATTCCAGCCAGGACTGAAATTTGCGGAGTAGCACAGCCACAGAGACTGCCCGTCGGGGCTGATGAACTTGCTCGGGAAATTGAGGAAGTATCCTTGCTCGCCGAAGT
>JALOTT010000034.1 GCA_025457745.1 Verrucomicrobiota bacterium | reverse complement strand
CTTCTTCGCCAACAACACGAACTGGCAGACCTTATCGCAGAGTTTTACCGCCACGCAAAATGGAACGCCCCTGCAAATCGAGGGCCTCCAGCCCGGGGTGTTGCTCGACTCGTTCACGCTCGCCGATACAACTCCACTTGGCCTCTATTATCTGCCGGAAGAATCGTTGAAGGCGCTGGCCGGCGAAAACGCCTATGGCGAATGGCAACTGGAAATCTGGGACAGCCGTGCCGGGGCCACCAACCTCGTGAGCCTGTTCAGTTGGCAACTGAGCTTTGTCTTCGAGAACACCACCCCCATCCCACGCGTAGTCACCCCCGGCGTCCCGCAGACGAACACCGTGCCGGGCGGGGCCACGGCCTGGTATCTCGTCAACACACCCACCAACGCGGATTGGGCGACCAACTCGCTGATCTTCGCCACCCTGCCGCTCAATCTCTGGTGGAGTACCAACGAGCCGCCCACGACCACCAATGCCACCGATGTGCTGCTGCTGGCGAATTCCACCGGCGGTTCCGCCGTGATCGGCACGAACCCTCCGCCCGCCTTCTTCGTGCCTGGCAAAACCTATTATCTCGGAGTGCAGAACCCCAACACCAACGCCGCCACCTACGCGATTGAGGTGACGTTCCGTCTGCTGTCAACGGCGCCATTTGTCATCACGCAGCCGGCCACGAACCTCGCGCCCTGGTCCGCCACGCTCAATGCCTCCGTCAATCCCAACGGGTCGCCAGCCACGGTCTATTTTGAATACGGCCTGACGACCAATTACGGCTTTTTCTCCCCGAGCATTGATCTGACCAACAATCTAAACCTGACCCAGTGGGTGGGCATTGCGGTGACGAATCTGGCCCCCGCCACGGTCTATCATTTCCACGCCATCGCGACGAACAGCTTTGGCACCAATTACGGTGGCGACCTGACTTTTACCACTCCGTATGCCACCCCGCCGCCGTTCGCCGCCACGCTGCCGGCCACGCTGATCACGGGTGCTGGCGCGCAGTTGAATGGCATGGCGACGCCGAATGGCGAGCCGGCCACGGCTTGGTTCGAGTGGGGCACCAGCACGGGTTACGGTTCCACCACGCCGCCGGTGAGCGTGGGCAGCAATTTCAACGTGGTATTCGTGAACCCCAATATCACCGGTCTGATGACCAACGTGGCTTTCCACTACCGGCTGGTGGTAAGCAACATCGTCGGTGTGACGTATGGCTTTGACCAGGTGTTCGCCCAGGGGAGCGTGGTGGCTTGGGGAGCACAGTTCGCCGGTCAGACCACGCCCATTCCGTCGGGCTTGACCAATCTCGTGGCCGGGGTCGGGGCCGGCTATGACTTCAGCCTGGCGCTGAATTATGACGGCACGGTGGTCGCCTGGGGCGGTAACTCCGTTGGTCAGACGAACGTGCCGACGGGATTGAACAACGCCGTGTCGGTCGCCGGCGGTTATAGTCACAGTCTGGCCCTGCGCAGTGCCCGGACGGTGACGGTTTGGGGTTCCAATTCCGCAGGGCAAACCAATGTGCCGCCGGATTTGACCAACGCTGTAGCCGCGGCCAGCGGCGGTTATCATTGTCTCGCCCTGCGCGATGATGGCAATCCCGTGGCTTGGGGCTTGGATACCAGTGGTCAGACGAATATTCCCGCCGGCTTGAGCAACGTGGTGGCGGTCGCCGCCGGTTATTCGCACTGCCTGGCCGTAATAAACAACGGGACGGTGGTCGCTTGGGGCAACAATGCCTTTGGCCAGACGAATGTTCCCGCGGGTCTGACCAATGTGGTCGCCATCGCGGCTGGTCGTAACGACAGTCTGGCTTTGAAGAACAACGGCACGGTGGTGGCGTGGGGTTCCAATGCCAACGGGCAGACGAATGTGCCCGCCAGCCTGACCAATGTCACCGCCATTGCGGCGGGGGACTATCATTGTCTCGCTTTGAAGGGTGATGGATCGGTTTGGTTCTGGGGCGATTCCAGTTCCGGCCAGTTGAATTTTTATCCCACCAACCTGACCAACGTGTTCGCCATCGCCGGTGGCGGTTTCCATACTGTGTCGGCGGTCGCGCCCTATGGTCTCAACGTGACGAACACCCCGCCATATTGGACGAACGGCCTCGACGGAACCACGATTGCGATGGACGAGCTGACCACGTTGTCAGTCAACAACGCCGCCCTCGACAGCAATTCGCCGCCGCAACTGGTGTTCTATTCGTTCGTGAACAATCCGCCGGCGTGGACGAGCCTTGATGCTTTCAGCGGCACTATCACGCTGAAACCGCAGGAAGTGGACGGGCCGACCAATGTCGTCATCACCACCGTTGCCACGGATAACGGCTATCCGCCCTTGAGCGCCACCAACAGTTTCACCCTCATCGTGAACGAGGTGAATGTGGCCCCGTTCTGGCCGACCAATGTTCCCGGCCGGACAAATTACGTTGTCAACGCATTGACCACGTTGATCGTAACCAACACGGCCAGCGACGCGGACATCCCGACGAACACGCTGTCCTATACCATTTCGGTTTCGCCCACCGCCAACGCCCCGGCCATCTCGACGAACGGCATCATTACCTGGCAGCCGCTCACATCGGGTGTCTTCACGCTTACCACCATCGTGACGGATTTCAACGCCTACGCCTTGACGAACCAAAGCCTGACCGCGACAAATTTCATCACCGTCACCGTCACCAATGGATCGCCGCCGCCCATCCCCGTCTCGATCACCAGCATCATTTATACGAACGGCGGTTTCCTGCTGACCTGGTTCGCGCCCAGCAATGACCTGTTTCAGGTGCAATGGACGGCCAGCCTCGCGCCTGCCAACTGGAACACGTTCACCAATCCTCCCGTGGTCAGCTACAACACGAACGCCTTCACCAGTCCCACGAACACACAGTTCAATTTCTTCGACGACGGCTTGCAGACCGGGGGGTTCGACCCGATGCGGTTCTATCGCGTGATTTTGTTGTCTTCCCCCGTGCCACCGGGGATCATCACGCTCACTAACGGAATTCCGTATTTCAATACGAACACGCCGGCTGTGACGAACCAGGATTATTACCGCTACGTCGTCACCACCAACGCCGCCCGCGCGCAGTTCGAGATCAATGGCGCGTCCGCCGACTTTTCCCTCGTGGCGCGCAGAGGTACCGTGCCGCCATTGCCGAGTCTCACGGTGTACGACTACCTCAGCGCCAACGCCGGCACGAACGACGAATTGATCGTGGTGCTCACCAATTCCACGCCGGTGGCGTTGACGCCGGGCGACTGGTTTCTCACGGCGGTGAACCTCTCAGGTGCCTCCGCGACCTACGCCATCAAGGCCACTGAATGGCCGGAAACCGGCCGGCCCCTCGTCGTCACCGGCACGCAGGTGACGGCCACGAATTTCTGCATCACATGGAGTTCCTTGCCCGGCGTGCATTACTACGTCGAAGGCCTCACGAATTTGAGCAGCACCAACTGGGTGATCGCCTCGCCGACCATCACCGCCGTCACGACCTCGACCACGTGGTGCGCCTCGCTGCCGTCGGCGTTCCAATTCTTCCGCGTGCGCGAGGGTCTCGTGCTCAGCCCCGGCAGTTTTGTCGCGGCGCCGCCGACCAATACCAGCGTCACTGCTGGCACGAACGGTTTAACCATCACGTGGACCGGCGGCCTCGGCGCGCGCTATCAGGTGCAGTGGACGCCCGCGTTGCTCCCGCCGACGTGGACCAGTTTCACCAACGTCATCGCCTCCGCCACCACCCAGTTCTCGTTCCTCGACGACGGCACGCAAGCTGGCGGCCTGGGCGTCATGCGGTTCTATCGCGTGCAGCAAGTGCCATAGAGAGAACCACGAATGAACACGAATCAACACGAATTGATGTTGTCAGGCAGGGCGCGTCGCTCCGTGCGCGCCGATCGGGTCCGCTGGTCCAACGGCGCGCACGGAGTGACGCGCCCTGCCGTCAGTGATTCCTGTCCATTCGTGTCCATTCGTGGTTGAAACTCCGTTGATGCGGCCCCTTATCCTCGCGCTGAATCCCTCGATTGACGCCGAGTGGCGCGTGGACGACGTGCTCTGGGAGGAAAAAAACAACGTCCAATCCGAACGCCGCTGGGCCGGCGGCAAAGGCATCAACGTCGCCCGCTGGCTCAAGCATCTCGGCGGGAAACCGCAACTGCTCCTCCCGCTCGGCGGGCCAACGGGCGCGGAACTCGCCGGCTACCTGAGCAGTGAAGAGATTCCGGCGCGCATCATCCATCTCCGCGAGCCGACGCGCGTCAACGTCATCGTCACGACCAACGCCGGACGGCAGATGCGTTTCAACCCCCCCGGCCCGAAGTTGTCGCGTGCTGAGTGGAGCGAGGTTTTGCAAAGTGTGGAGCGATATTTAGAGCGGTGGGGCGAGCGTCCTCGCGAGCCGTTGCGTGGTAGGGCGCGTCACTCCGTGCGCGCCGGGTTTCAACTTTCTCGGAACGGCGCGCACGGAGTGACGCGCCCCATCGGCTTGCTCATTCTTTCCGGCAGCCTGCCGCGCGGCGTGCCAGTCACGGCCTATGCCCGACTCATCCGCCTGGCGCACCGTTTCGGCGTGAAGACGCTGCTCGATTGCGACGGGCCGGCGTTTGCGGCGGCGGTCAAAGCCCGGCCGTTTCTCGTGAAGCCGAACGACCACGAACTGGCCCGGTGGTGGCGCAAACCCCTGCGTTCAGAAGCGGAGATTGTTTGCGCCGCCAACACCCTGGCGGAGCAAACACGCGGTTGGGTTCTGGTTTCACGCGGCGCGAAGCGCGGCCTGCTCCTCAACCTCGCGGAAGGATTTCAGGCCACCGCCACGCCGCCGCGCCTGAAACCGCGCAATACCGTCGGCGCGGGCGATGCACTGCTCGCGGCGGTGGCGAGCCAGATTCTGTTGGGCCAACGGCCGGAGCCATGGTTGAAATCTGGGCTGGAGATCGGGAGCTACGCGACGCAGTGCCTGGCAGGCCAGCTCCAACGAGGCGGCCGACAGCGGTGAACCAAAATAGCTCTGTCTCTGCTTCAGGCTCTATGGTTTAGTCTTTTACAATTCGAATGAAACTTTGCCCTGAACATTCCTTGGCCGGCGTCCTCGAACCCGTCTTCGCCATCCGCACGGAAGACGACCTTGGCATCGGCGACACCGGCAGTGTGCGCCAGATGATTGATTGGTGCCACCGCCATCGGCTGAGTATTTTTCAGACCCTGCCCATCAACGAAACCAGCGACGACAACAGTCCCTACAACGCCATCAGTTCGCTGGCCATTGAGCCGGCGACCATCGCCGTTTCCCACGGGCATCTTCCTGATTTGTCGCCGAAAAAGTTTCGCGAACTCACCACGCCGGACTTGCTCACCGAACTCCGCGACGGCCCGGTGAATTATCCGAAGGTAAAACCACTCAAACGCGCCTTGCTGCAAGCCGCGTTCGAAAGTTTTCTCCAGCGCCACTTCAACCACGAAACTCCGCGCGCGTTGCATTTCCGCGCGTTTCTCAGGGAAAACGCGGACTGGCTTTCCGACTACGCGCTGTTCCGCTTGCTGATGGAGGAGAACGGCGAGTCGCCCGCGTGGGACCGCTGGTCGCCGGCGCATCGCGGCCCGCGCCGCGCGCGCACGTGGCTCTTGTCGCTGCCCGAAAAGCGACGCGACGCGCTGATGCGCCGGCAACTGTTCTTCATGTATGTCCAGTGGATCGCCTTCAGCCAGTGGCAGGCGGTCAAAGCCTACGGCGCGGCGAAAAAGGTTTATCTCATGGGCGACATCCCGTTTGGCGTGGGCCGATACAGCGCGGATGTTTGGGCCAACCGCCCCATCTTCGACCTCGACTGGAGCGGTGGCGCGCCGCCGGAACGGACCTTCAAGGTTGACCCGTTCACCGAAAAGTGGGGTCAGAACTGGGGCGTCCCGAATTATCGCTGGGACGAACTGCGCCGGCACAACTTCGAATGGTGGCGCACACGCGTGGGCAACCTCCAGAAAGTGTTCCACCTCTACCGCATTGACCACGTGCTCGGATTTTTCCGCATCTACTCGTTCCCGTGGACGCCAGATCGCAACGCGGAATTTCTCCCGCTCACCGAAACGGCAGCCGCCGCAAAGACCGGCGGGGGAAGAGATTTTGCGCGTCGTGCTCGAAGGCTCGGGCGAAACCACCGTCGTGGCCGAAGACCTCGGCTGCGTGCCGGATTACGTGCCGCCCACGCTGCAAAAGCTGGGCATCCCCGGCTTCCGCATCCCGATGCTTTTCCGCGAACCCGACGGCACGTATTCCGACCCGAAGGAATATCCGCGTCTCTCGCTCGCCCAACCCGCCACGCACGACCATCCGCCGCTGGCAGCAATGTGGCAGGAGTGCTGGGCAAACATTGACGCGGGCAATGACGTGGACAACAACCGCCGCGAACTCCAGCGCCTGATGGATTTTGCCGGTTTGAAGGACGAAGCGGCACCGCGCGAATTTACGGACCGCGTTCACGAAGCCTGCACCCGCGCCGTGATGGAATCCAACTCCTGGCTCGCCGTGTTTCAGATTCAGGACGTGTTCGGCCAGACGGCGCGCTTCAACACGCCTGGTTCCGTCGCCGCCACGAACTGGTCGCATCGCCTCCCGCAGACGGTGAAACAGCTCGATACTGACCCGCGCCTGCTGGCGAAGACAAAAATGTTTTCACGGCTGGCGAAGGAAGCCGAACGCACCGGCTGACTTGATTGGTAGGGCGCGTCGCCCCGTGCGCGCCCTACCCGTCTGCAACTTTCCCGCTACCTTTGCGGCTTTGCGGCTTTGCGGCTTTGCGTTAAAATCTCCGCGCATGTCAGACGACACCCCAAAACTCCGCATGGCCGAACCGGACTCACCAGAGCAGATCGCCCGACGCCTTGAACGCGATCAGGTAACGGCGAACCGCGAGCGCGAGTTCGGCCTGGAGCAATCGCTGGCCGGATTTCGCGTCGGTTCAGTGAAGGCGCTCAACACCGTGCCGCTGACCCGCGGAATTGAAGATCAGGTCGTTTACGCCACTCCCGCCAAACTCGCCGAGATGTTACGGCGCGATGAACTAGACGCCGCGCTCGTCAGCATCGTCGAACCCCTGTTCAACGACCGTTACGACATTCTCGACGGCATTGCGGTCGCTTCACTTGGCGAAGTGAAAAGCGTCTTCCTCGCGCACCGCAAGCCGCTGGAGGAGACCAGGGAAATCTTCTGCGACACGGCCTCGCTCACGAGCGTGACGCTGCTGAAGGTTCTGCTCGCAGAGCGTGGGCTGAAGCCCGAGTTCAGGCCGCTCGAAAATTACGCGGCGGCGAAGGAAAAAGATTTTGTCCTGCTCATCGGCGACGCGGCGCTCGACTTCGCCCTCGCGCCACATGAACGCGAGATTTTCGATTTGGGGGCGGCGTGGTATGAGTTGACGAAGCTGCCGTTTGTGTTCGCCGTGTGGGCGCTGCGCCGGGGAATCGAAAACAAGGAACTGCGCCGCCAGCTTCTCGAGGCCAAGGATTTCGGCTTGGACACGCTCGATCACATCATCCACGAGCGCACCGAATACACGGAGGATTTTCGCAAAGATTACCTCGGCTGGCATATTCACTATCACCTCGGCGGCGATGAGAAACGGGGCATCGAGAAATTCATCAAGTTGCTGCGCAAGCACGGCTTCGGGCCGGTATTTGAGCCAAAATTTGTGAATTGATCCCGCGCGCACTACGGTTGCTCACCCAACAAAACCACCGGCCCCAGCAAGCCGCTCTCCATCAATTTCGTCTGGGATGTTAACTTGCGGATATTGGTCTTGGTGCGCCTTTGCACCAGAGGCAGGCTCACGTCGCCGATGAGGCGGTTGGGCCAGAAGTTCACTACGTCTACGGCGAGGGTGTTGGTGCCGGGTCGCACGGCCTTGCTGATGTCCACGCGGAAGGGTGGCGCCCAGACGATGCCGCAGGACTGGCCGTTGACGCGGACTTCGGCGAGTTCGCGGACAGAGCCGAGGTCGAGCCAGATGCCGGATGCCGGATGCCGGATGCCGGCCGGAAACTGAAAAGTTTTCGTGTAGGTCGCCGTGCCGGAGAAGAACTTGATGCCGGGTTCGGGGCGGGTGGTCCAGGAGGTGAGCGCGTCGAACACCACCGGGCGGGTGGCGGAAGAAAGCCGCTCGCGGTCGTCGCGTTGGTCGGCGCTCATGCCGCGCGGGAAGTGGACGGTCCAGGGGCCGGTTAGTTCGGCGACCGGCGTGAAGCGTGGGCTGTTGGCGGTAAGGGGGAGGTTGCTGGTGTAGGTCGCGGGATGGGCTGAAGCGGGTTCGCGGAAGACGACGAACCACGAACCGCAGGGCGCAAACTCCAAGGGAAGATAGGTCCGCCCCAGGCTCTCGTAGTAACCCGCCGCGAAGCCCCGCTCGCCGGTGACTGGGTGCCAAAGTTCCGGCGCTTTGCCCGCGACGCGGAAGGTGCAGGTCGCGACGGCGGGAAGGTTGGTGCGGTTGGCGATGAAGTAGATGTCCGTGTCGCCGTCGCGGCGGTGGATGTAGTCCAGCGGCTTGTCGGGGTCACCCTTGAACTCAAAGTCTGGCCGCACGCGTTCGAATTGGAGCACCTCGCGGGCGGTCTTGCCCCAGAGAACGCGGCCTTTGCCGAGCAGGCGTTCGCCGCTCGTTGTCCTGCCTTTGGGCGGTTCTGCATCAGGGCCGGCTGCAGCCGGGACTACGAACTTCCCCCACAGTTCCTCAGCCAGCTTCGCCACCTCCGCGTCGCAGGCGGGGAAGTCTTTCAACGACTGCTCCCGCGCTGGCTTCGGCCCGATTACGGTCGCGCCGGCGGTGACAAGTTCCTTCAACTTCCGCAGCACCGGCAACGAGATCACTTCACGGTCTGGCAAAACCAGTGCGCGGTAACTCATGCCATCCGGCAGCAGGAGACGACCGTGCTTCACCGACATGCGGGTCAAGATCACTTCGCTGGTGACGACGTCGTAGTCGTAGCCGGGGAGCACTTTCGCGGGATCAGAACTCTTGAGCTGCGTGAAGTTCGGCACATGATCGCCGTAATAGTAGGCCACGTCCGCCACGGCGAGTCCCTGCTGAAGCATGAACTGGCAGCGGTTGAGGTAGTCGAAGAACGGCCCGGACTGCGGCCACCACGTCACGAGCGGGTTCAAATGGGTGCCGGCGAAATACTGCTGGCCGGGAATGCCTTCACTTTCGGGCGAGCAGACAAAGGCGTGCCAGACGAGCAGGTTCAACCCCTCACAGAGCGCCTTGTCGAAGCTCGGTTTCAAGTTGTCCCAGAGCGTTTCCTGCCAGTGCGGCCCGATGGTGGTGAAGCCCTCGGCGAGCACGAGCTTGCGACCATAGGTGTGCGCGGCGCTGGCAGGCTGCTTCACGAAGAAGCGATTCGCGTCGCCGACGCGATGCCGCGGCGACCAGGCCCAGAACTCGCTCATCGGCGCGTCGTTGAAGCCGAGGCATTGCTGCGCGTCAATCGGCACCGCGTGCGGCCCGCCACTTTCCGGATGGATGAGCATCCCGTGCTTGTGTGCGCCGTCGCGGAAGAGTTGGTAGTGATTGGCAATGGCGAGGTCGCCCATCGTGCGGCGGAAATCGTTGAGGAAGCGATTGCTTTCCTCGCGGCTGTTGACGATTTTCCCGGCGATGACCGGTAGCCACGGCAGCAAGTCGTAACCGCGGCGTTTGCGGAATTCCTCGCGTAAGGTCGGTGTCCAGTTCGCGACCTCGACCTCCCAACTGTCCGTGTGCAGATACTTCAGCGCCTTGCCCGCGAGCGGCCCGGCGTCGGCGATGAGCGGCTCAACCACCGCGTCCCAGTACCGGCGAAACGCCCCGGCGTCGAACGGATCGAGCGCGTAGCCTTCCCAGCCTTCGCTGCACGTGGAGACCCGGCAATGATCGTTCAGCGTGCAACCGAGCCGGATGATGTCCCATTCTCCGGCTGGGACTTCCCAGCGCAACGTGCCGTCCGGCGCCAGCTTGCTGGTCAAATCAACGATGTTCGCCACCCGCGCGTCCTCTTCATCGGCCCGCGCCGGAAGCTCTTGGAACAACGGCGCGGAGTCCGGGGCGGAGAAGGGGACGAGCGGTTTGAGAAGAGCCTTCTGTTCCCAATTCAGGAGACGGCGACGCTCCTCCGGCCCCAAAGACAGCGGACGATCCTTGAGGTAGAAGCTGAGTTCGCCAATCTGGACGTTCCGTGGCGCGGTGGGCGATCCCTTGTCGTAGGCCTCCGTAATCACGATGCGAATGAACGGCGCAGCGGCGCGAATGGCGAACGTGCTGCTCGCGTCGTCGTTCATTTCAAACGGGCGCTCCACCCGGAATGTCTTCCCATCGTTAGACACCTGCAGCTCGCCTTTGCGCGGACCGTAGCCGGGCCGTCCGTTCACGCGGAGCAACATTCCTTCCGTCCACTTGGGCAGGTTGATTTGCAGCCACTCTGGTTTGGCAGCGCTCGGTCCCTCGCCGGGTTTGCTGCCGGCCGACACCCAAAATGTGTCCGGATTCCCGTCGCGGGCCAATCCCGCCGGATGCTCCGCTTGCGATGAACTCGCCGTGACCGTCACTGGCTCCATGGTCAAAGGCGTCGGCTTCCGAACGTGATGCGCCAGCACAAACAAGTCGCGGTAGTAGCCGTCCCTGCCTTTGGGCTGGGCAAGTGTCCCAGAGAAGTTCGTCAGCCCGGCCACGCGGGCTTCGGTCCAGACGAGTTTCTTCGGGGCGTCATCGGGCGTGACCATCGGCCCGCCGAGATTCCAGCCGCTCTGGATGTTCAGGCTCATCTCCAAACCGAGCCGGTCCGCCTCCCGCAGGCAATGCTTGTAAAGCTCGCGCCACTCCAGCGAGAAGAAGGTCGGCCCGTGCGGCGCGCGGTTGTTGCCGTCCTGGCTGGAGCCGTCCGCGTCGCAAATCAGCGCGCCTCCAAAACCCTTCGCCTTCATCTCCTCCAGGTCGCGCGTGATGGCTTCCTTGGTGACGTTGCCGTTGAGCCACCACCAGTAAGCGCGCACCCGGGCGTCGCGCGGCGGATTGACCCAGCCGGATTCAAGTTTGCCGGCGCGCGACTCTTGGGCGTTCGATTCGAACGCGATCGCGCAACCGGCGAGCATCATTCCCGCCACAAACAATCCGATTCGACGAAGGTTTCTGATCATAACTAATTCGGAAAATCCTGTACGCGCCATCGCTGGCGGCAGAACCACGCGATCAACCCGAAGCTCGTCTAGCAAATCCGCGGCAATTGCTCGCCGCTGGGCATGTCAAGAATCCGGCTCGCGCCAATCGTACTTTTTAGGGTCACCAATGGTGTGGAGGTTTCAACTGCTTTGCCAATGAGTGCTGAACCAGCGCTGACTTCACAAGCGCGCATGATTTGCAACGCCCGTTCCGCGTCCTTCGCAGCAACGAGGGCAACGAAGCGGCCCTCGTTGGCCACATGCAACGGGTCGAGGCCCAACATCTCGCAGGCGGCGTGAACGTCTTCCCGCACGGGAATCCGCTTTTCGTCAATGGCAATTTTCACGTTGGCGGCCTCGGCGATTTCATTCAGCGCGCTGGCCAGACCTCCCCGCGTGAGGTCGCGCAGGCAATGAATTTCAATTCCAGACCGAAGCAACTCCAGCACAGTTTCGTGAACCGGCGCGGAATCGCTTTCGATCTGGCTTTCAAATTGCAGCCCCTCGCGCACGGCCATGATCGCCATGCCGTGACGGCCCAAATCACCGCTCACCAGCACCGCATCGCCGGGTTGTACGCTTTGTGGCGCGATGTTTAACGCGTGCTCAATGACGCCGATCCCCGTCGTGTTGATGAACAGACCGTCACCTTTGCCTTTGTCCACGACCTTCGTGTCGCCGGTGATGATTTGCACACCGCAACGTTGCGCCGCATCGCGCATCGAACAGACAACGCGCCACAGCGTTTCCATCGGCAAACCCTCCTCGATGATGAATGCGGTGCTCAGGTAGAGTGGCCGCGCCCCGCTCATCGCGAGGTCATTCACCGTGCCATGAACGGCCATCGAACCAATGTCGCCACCAGGAAAGAAAATGGGCCGCACCACGTAAGAATCCGTCGTCAGCGCCAGCTTGCCCGGCGGAACGGCGAACTGCGCGGAATCATGGCGTGTGTCCAGGATGGGGTTGGTAAACGCCGGCCCGAACACTTTTTCGAGCAACTGGTGCATCAACTTCCCGCCCCCACCGTGCGCCATGAGAACGTGCGGGTATTGCTGGATCGGAATTGGGCAGGTGGTTGTCATGGTCATGCTCTCCAACGGATGAAAAGTGCCAACGGATGGAAAAGAGCAGAATCAAATCCGCTGGCACTATTCATCTGTTGGGAAAATATTGTCATCGTGCCGGGGGCTTCACGCCGCGAATTTGCAGCGCGCGTTTGCCAAAATTCACTGCCAGCCCCATGGGCAGGTTCAGCGCCCGCACGTATGCCTGGGCTTTGCCCAGTTCGTATGGTCCGATTTCATCTTTCAAGGCGCTCACGCAGCATAGCACCTGTTCGTCCACCAGCAGCGCATCCACTGGAAATTTGCCGAGTCTTTCATCCTCAAACTGCACGGGACTGAACAATCCACCGCGCACCGTCAGCGCGCGATGCTGCCATTCCACCGCGAGCAGTTTTCCGCAGATGAGTTCGCCGTAACCGAGGCCATGCAGCTTGGCCACTTCGAGAATTCCCGCCCGCGTTGACCGCAGCACCGCGCGGAGTTCCTTCGACAGCAGGGGCTTGATGTGCTCGTAATCCTCACTGACCCCGAGTGGTTTCGCAGCGAACGGCACGCGCTCCGCCTTCACCCGCTCCTGTCCGAAGTTGACCAACAGGCCCAGTGACTTTTCCCAGAACTTGAGATAGGAAATGATCTGGAAGTAGTTCTCCTGCGTGAACCCTCCGGGCAGGGCTTTGAGTTCCAACAGAATCGCTTCCCAAACCATGACGTCGAATTGAAACGTGTGAACCAGCGTTCCGCGGTGCAGAAGCCGCCCCGTCTGCTTCGAGGCCAGCGGAAGGCCGCGTTTCCGGCAGCACGCAACGAATGCGCGGTGGTAGGCTTCTTCGGGATAACCGACGCCCACCTCGTTGTGAACGTCGAAGAGACAGCGCCGGACCACGCGGGTTTGTTCTTCAAATATCAGGCCCATGTCAGTCTTCATGCCCAAACAAACGAAATGTTCCAATAAAATTCATTTTTTGTGCTTTGCATCCGTTGGCACTTTTCATCCGTTGGGAAAATCATGTCTTCGATACCGGTAATACGCCGCGCACGCGCCTTCGCTGGACACCATGGTCGCGCCCAGCGGATGTTCCGGCGTGCAACGCGTGCCGAAGGCCGGGCACTCATGCGGTTTCTTCAAGCCCTGCAAAACCAGCCCCGCCATGCACTCTTTGGGTTCTTCGACGTGATGATCCGCCAAACCAAATTTCTTCTCGGCGTCAAACGCGGCGTAAGCCTCGGCCAGTCCCAAGCCGCTGTGCGGAATTTCGCCCAAGCCGCGCCACTTCCGGTGGACAACCTTGAAGACCTTGCGCATCAAATCCTGTGCGGGCTGATTACCTTCGCGGCGAACGGCACGCGCGTATGGGTTCTCCACTTCGGCACGGCCTGACTCCAGTTGCTGCACGACCATCAACACGCCCTGCAATATGTCCAGCGGTTCAAAGCCGGTTACGACAATCGGCACGCGATATTTCTTCGCCAGCGGAAAATATTCCTCATAGCCCATCACGCTACAGACATGACCGGCGGCGAGGAAACCCTGCACGCGGCAGTTTGGCGACGACATTAATGCCTCAATGGCTGGTGGAACAAGCACATGCGAGATGAGCAGCGAGAAGTTCTTCAGGCCTTTTTGGGCGGCTTGATAAACTGCCATGGCGGTTGCCGGCGCCGTGGTTTCAAAGCCAACGCCAAAGAAAACAACTTCCTTGGCCGGGGTTTGTTCGGCGAGCTTTACGGCATCCAGTGGCGAATAGACCATGCGCACGTCGCCACCCCTGCCCTTCACACTCAATAAGTCCATCGTGCTGCCGGGCACGCGCAGCATGTCGCCAAACGAGGTGAAAATGACGTCGGGCCGCGCGGCAATTTCGAGTGCCTTGTCAATGATCTCCAGTGACGTGACGCAAACCGGACAGCCCGGTCCGTGGATGAGCGTGATGTGTTTGGGCAGCAGTTCATCAATGCCGAATTTGACGATGGCGTGGGTTTGACCGCCACAAACCTCCATAATGTTCCAAGGCCGCGTAGTGATACGGTGGATCTCGCGGGCGAAATGCTGCGCAAGTTCGCCGTCGCGATATTCGTCGAGATATTTCACGGGCTGGACTCCGTCAACTCGCTCAAGTCTTCCATTTGCTTGAGGTAATCAAAAACCTTGGTCGCCTCCTCCTCGTCCAACCGGCTCAAAGCGAAGCCGACATGGACGATGACGTAATCGCCGACTACCGCTTCGGGCACGTAGGCCAGGCAGACATCCTTGAGAATGCCGCCAAAGTTCACTTTGCCCATGCGCGTCAACGGGTCATCGCCCATGATGCGCTCAATTTTGCCTGGAATTGCGAGACACATGCGTTGGTGAACTTATCCCAACCGCCGTCGGGAAGCAATGATTTGGCCTAGTGCAATGCCGCCGTCGTTCGGCGGCACGCGCTGATGCCAATAAGGTTGAAACCCCTCTGCGCGCAGCCGGGTCACGGTTCGCTCCGTCAGATAACGATTCTGAAAACAGCCACCCGACAGCACGACCCGTGACTGACCGACCTGCCGGGCCACCGCGACAATGGCCTCGGCCAAGGCATTGTGGAATTTCGCCGAAATCTCGCCAATAGAAACCCCGCGCTCCACGTCTCCGAGAATCGCTTTTATCATCGGCGACCACTCCAATATAATTTCGGATTTCGGATTTCGGATTTCGGATTTGTTCTCAATCGGCAATCGGCAATCGGCAATCGGCAATGGATACGCCTCGTCAGCCACAACGCCATCGAGCGCGAACTCCAGTTCCATTGCCGCCTGGCCTTCAAAGCGCATCCGCTGGCGCAAGTCGGTTAGTGATGCCACCGCGTCAAACAGCCGGCCCACGCTGGAAGTCAGCGGCGAGTTCAGTCCACCGACGAGCATCGCTTTCAACGTGGCGAGTTCGGAGGTTGAAAACGCTTTGAGCGTCGGCAGGTCCTTGTCTTGAAAGACGCTGTCGCCGAAACATTCATGCAGCAATCCGAGGGCGGCCCGGCGCGGTTCCTTTACCGCCGCATCCCCGCCAGGCAGGCGGAACGGTCGAAGATGCGCGACGCGTTCGACACCGGTTTCCGCGACGAGGAAGAGTTCCCCGCCCCAGATCGTACCGTCTGTGCCATAGCCCGTGCCGTCCCACGAAAGGCCAAGCACGGGCGGTTCGAGCTCGTTCTCCGCCATGCAGGAGAGGACGTGGGCAATGTGATGTTGGACGCCGAGGTGGCGCGGTTGGAGTTCAAGCTTTAGCTTGGCTGACGACTTGCGAAGCTCAACACGCTGAAGCGTGAACTCCAACGCAAACTTCGTTGAGAGGTAATCCGGGTGAAGGTCTGACACAACCACGTCAGGTTTTACTTCGTAGAGCCTCTGAAAATCCGCGATGACTCGGCGGAAAGCGGCGTGCGCCTGCTCCGTTTCCAAATCGCCGATGTGCTGACTGATGAAAACCTGTTCGCCCACGGCCAGCGCCACGGCGTTCTTCAGATGCGCTCCAACGGCCAGAACGGTAGGGACACGTTCCACCGCGTCCCCATTATTCCCAGTTTGGGACGCGGTGGAACGCGTCCCTACCATAATCGGTAACGGCGCGTAGCCGCGGGCGCGGCGCAAAACCATTTCGCGGTCCAGCATCACGCGCACGATGGAATCGTCCACATGACGGACGACAGGCCGGTCGTGAACCAAAAACACGTCGGCGATGTCGCGCAAACGTTCCAGCGCCTCGCGTTCATCCTTGCAAATCGGTTCGTCGCTCAGGTTGCCGCTGGTGGCCACGACCGGAAAACCCAGCTCGGCCATCAGCAGATGGTGCAGCGGATTTGACGGCAACATCACCCCGAGGGTTGGATTTCCCGGGGCGACAGAATTCGCCAACGGATGAAAAGTGCCAACGGATTTGATTTCTGAATTGATCATCCGTTGGCACTTTTCATCCGTTGGAAATATTCTCCGCAACAGGACGATGGGGGCTTCGGGTGAGCGAAGCAGGCGTTCTTCAAGCGGCGAGACCTCGCAAACTGCCTTCACTGTTTCCAGCGAGGGAAACATGAGTGCGAGCGGCTTCTCTTCACGGTGTTTGCGCTCGCGAAGCCGGCGGACGGCTTCGTCGTTGCGGGCGTCCACCATCAAATGAAACCCGCCGATGCCTTTCACGGCGACGATCTGGCCGGAGCGGATGGCGGCCACGGCGGCCAAGAGCGCGTCGTAGCCGCGTTCGTGAGAACGCGGATCCGCCGTGCCGACGCGGCCATCCGCGCTCTCACGAGCGCGGCTACGCCAGAACTCCAGTTGCGGTCCACAGACGGGGCAGGCGTTGGGTTGGGCATGGAAGCGGCGGTCGCGCGGGTCGTCGTATTCCGCCTGGCACTGCGGGCACATCGCGAACGACTTCATCGAAGTGTTTGCGCGGTCGTAAGGTAGAGACTCAATGATGCTGAAGCGCGGGCCGCAGTTCGTGCAGTTGGTAAACGGGTAGCGGTGACGGCGGTTCTTGGAATCGAAGATTTCTCGCAAGCAATCCGGACAGGTAGCGATGTCCGGCAGCACGAGTGCGGTCTTGTCACCGCCTGTTTCGCTGGGCCGGATTTCAAATTGTTCGTATCCGACCGGATCGAGCCACGAGGATTCAAGACTCTGGATGGAACTGCGCGGCGGCCTGTCGGCTTCGAGCCGGAGAAGAAACTGTTCCAGATCATGGCGCGGGCCTTCAACTTCAATGAAAACGCCCTGGGCAGAATTGTTGACCCAGCCGTCGAGCACGAGCCGGGTAGCGAGGCGATGGACAAAAGGCCGGAAACCAATGCCTTGCACGGCGCCGCGAATCACGAGCCTGAGGCGTTGAATGGGCCGGTTTGTTTCGCTGGCTTTCACGCTCGTATTCTGCCCGAAGCGGGTCTAAATTCAAACCGCAGATTGGCTTGGAAACTCGTTGAAACCCGGTAGGACGGACGAAGCACATGCATGAAGTCTCAATCATGGAAGAAGCGGTGCGTCTGGCGGTGGACACAGCCAAGGCGAAGGGCGCGGGCCGCGTGTCGGGCTTGCGCCTGCGCGTGGGGACGTTGAGCGGCGTCGTGCCGGATGCGATGCACTTTGCGTTCGACGTGGTTTGCCGCGGGACCATAGCCGAGGGCGCGAAATTGAAAATTGAGTCAGTGCCTGCCACTTGCTGGTGCACCGAGTGTCAGGCAGAGTTTGAATGTGCCGATTGGTTGAATGAGTGCCCGCAATGCCACGGGGTCAGTGGTGATTTGAGACGCGGGCGGGAACTGGAAATAGCGTCGGTGGAAATGTGTTAATATGTGCAAAGAATGTGGATGCGGTTTGGGCGGCGGTGACGTGAAGATCGGGGGCCATTCCCACGATCACGGCCATGATCATCATTACGATGATGGTCACGACCATTCTCACGACGACAGTCACGCCAGTCATTCACACCAGCACGGCCAGATCGTCAGTATCAACCGTTCATTGCTGGAGAAAAATGACCGGTTGGCGGAGCGGAATCGGGGATTTTTTCGCGCGAAGAAGCTACTGGTGCTGAACGTCGTTTCGTCACCGGGCTCTGGCAAAACCACGTTCATCCGCGAAACGGCGGCGAAGCTCGCGGGCAAATTGCGACTGGGGGTAATCGTGGGCGACCTCGCCACGGACAATGACGCGGCGCAGTTGAGGAAAGCCGGCATCCCCGTGGTGCAAATCACTACCGGGACGGTCTGCCACCTCGACGCGGAAATGGTTTCCAAGGCCACCTCGCAACTTGACCTCGACAAGTTGGACGTGCTCGTGATTGAAAACGTGGGCAATCTCGTTTGCCCGGCGGATTACGATTTAGGCGAAGACTTGCGCGTGGTGCTGCTTTCCGTGACGGAAGGCGAGGACAAACCGCTCAAGTATCCGCCCATGTTCCACTCGGCGCACGTGGCGGTGGTGACGAAGAGCGACATGGCGGCAGCGGCGGGATTCAACCGCGACCTGGCGCTGGGAAATTTGAAGCGCGTGAGCCATCACGCTCGCGTCTTCGAGCTCTCGGCCAAGACTGGCGATGGGATGAAGGCGTGGCTGGATTTTCTAGTGCAACAGCGCGAAACGGCTTCCAAGTAGCAGGCCCGTCTCTCTCGTCACGCGGTCTGGCAATCAACCCTCCCACTCAGGTAAAGCCGTTCGCTCCGCCACCAGCACCCGTTCCCCGCCCAGCCAGATTAACCGAACAGCTTGTCAAATTCATTGTGCGTGCCAACCCAGACCCAGATCACCGTGTCACCGTTGACGTTCGCCGATGGCGCGGGATTGCTCGTTGATGCGAACCGACCAGACATCGTCATAACCACCGAGCTTCTTGAAAAGCAGCGAGGGATGGTCGGGGGTTTCCGTGCAAATGGTGAGCGCGCCGCGCCGCCCGCCGGTTTGGCTCGCTCAACCGTTCGTAAGCCCGCCAGAAACTTGGCCGCGTGCGTGAAGTCACAGGCGGCTGGGGTCGAGCGGTTCATTCCCCTCGGCGGCGGCATCGTGCAGGAAGGCGTCGAGGCGCGGACGGGTTTTCGGGTACGCGATCCGGCTTTCCCACGCCTCGTCCTCCTGACGGGCGAGGAGAAATCGGGCAAAGTCCGCCAGCTCGGACTGTTTGTCCGCCGGGAGAGCCTAGCAGACTTGAATAATCTCTGCCGTGGTGCTGCTGATGGCCATTGGGTAATCCCAAACCGGATACAATTCAAGCAGGTTCGGCGGGCGGTGCGCCCCAGATTTTGGCGAGTTTGGTTTGGAGTCTTTGCGCGAAGCGCACAACCAGCCTGCTCGCGACTTGTCGGAGTTCCTGGTTCGCCTCCACCAGCGCTCGCTCCGTCTCCAACTCCGCCACCAGCGCCCGTTGCTCGGCCAGCGGGGGAATAGGAAGAATCCTGAAAGGATTCCAGCCTTCAGCCCAGGGTTGGAGCGGAGCGATTACCCTGGGAAAACGATCCGATGAATCATCAACCCTGAAGGGGTTGCATCGGTTCGCCGCGGGGAGGATGCAACCCCGTTGGGGTTGAAAATATTTTTGACGCATGACCCAAGGTAGCTCGTACCTCGCAACCCTGGGCTGGGTGATTTGAATCCCGTTGGGATTTTGGGAATGCGGTCGCCGCCAACCTGATTCATGAGCACCACATACCAAATCGTCGTTTGCGCCGGGATCGCGCCTGATCCGTTGCCGACGCTTGAACCAATCCATTTTCGATTGCCGATTGACGGGGCATTCATTGGATTGACCGGCGGATTCCACGGATTGAACAACCCGATTGCGACGTTTGCCGTTAGTGGGTAGTTTGATTCCGTTGTGAGCATTTACTCCGCGCGTTGAATCCGGCCAAACCATTGATCACGTGGATGGAAAGCACCGGCGCGAGCGCGCCGTGGCTGTTTCTGGCGCTGTTCGTCGCGGCCTCCGTGCTGATGATCTGGCGGCTGGAAGCCATGAGCGACAGTGGCTTTGAGGGCACGGTGCTCGGCACGCTCGTCATGCCCTATTGCTCCGGCGTCGGGAATCTCATTTTCGCATTTCTCCTGGGTCGCCACGGCGGACCGGGCGCGGAGGTGATGACCAACTCGCTCGTCAACAATGTGACGAATATGACGCTGGTGATCGGGGCGCCGACGATTGTCTGGGGCATGAGGCTGATGCCGGCGACGAAAAGGAAGGGCAAAGACGGCGGCCAGACTCACGAATTGAACCGGCTTTCGCTGTTGCTCACGCTCACGGCGGCGTTGTTTTTCACGGGCGCAGTCTGGGCGCTGGCGCGTGACGGGAAGCTCGATTCCGGCGATGGGTTGGTGCTCGTGGGATTCTTTTTATTCTGGCAGTGCTTTCACGTTTTCGACGTGCTCAAGAGCAATGTGCGACAGAACCGATCGTTCAACTGGCTGTTGCCGTTGGACCTTGCGCTACTGGCCGTGGGCGCTTACGGCGTTTACCTGAGCATTGACTGGCTGGTGAACTGGTTGCAACACCAGCCCCACGAAGGCTTCATCAGCGCGAAGTATCTGGGTTGGCTGAGTGGCTGGCTGATGGTGTTGCCCAATGGAATGTTGGCGCTTTACTACGGCTGGCGCGGACGGCCGGAAATCATCTACACCTCACAGGTCGGCGACGGGCACATCTGCGTTCCGCTGTGCGTCGGAATTTACGCGCTGTATCACACCCTGGTCGTGCCGGCGCTTTTCCAGACCGGCGTGCTGATTTTACTCGGCGCGACGCTGGTGCATATCCTGTTCGTGACGTTGTTTGGGCGATTGCCACGCTTCATGGGCTGGGCGCTGGTGGCGGGCTACGGGTGGTTTCTTTATCGCGGATTGCCGCGGTAGGACCGGCGTCGCGCCTGTCTCAAATAAACAGGAACGGATTTCCGGGAAAGGGAAACAGGCGCGACGCCGGTCCTACGCTTTGTGCGCGACGGGGTTCGCGCGAATCTTGTCACTCAACTCGACAAAGGGGATTTGCGCGGCAAGCCAGCGCTGGTCTTTGGCGATGGTATCCATGGACTGGCGGGTATTGTTGCAAATGAGATAAAACCCCCGGCCCAAGACCAGGAATGCGTCGAAGTGCGTCCCGCCCGCGTGCCGCGCAAATTCAAAGTCGCCCACACCGAATTCCAAGCTCGTCAGTTCCTCGTGAAGCAGCTCGAGGTCGGACGCGAAGTTTTTCTGGAAATCCTCCTTGCGTGGCCCGTTGTAACTGAGGATGCGGCCCGGCCGGTCATTGAGCGACACCACCGCCCACTCGTCGAAGACGGTTTTGGTGTAGCGGGCGTTCATCTGGTCCACGGTCGCCCGGATCAGGAAATTGGCTTCGTCCAAAGTCATAGTTGTCTTCGTTGGTGCGCCAGAGCAGAACAAGTTTGATGCCATGAGACAAGGGAATTCCTGCCTCAAACCAAGAGGCGCGGAATTCATTCCGCTTCGGCGCAACGCCCATCACCGCGCGGAAACGGAATGAATTCCGCGCGCCGGTGCCCTGTCCATTTTTCAACTGCGCTGCGCGAAATGTGGAACTATACTTCACCCCGGCTCACATGAATCAAACTGCGCCAGACAAGTCCTTGTCCACCGCCAATCCGTCCGGCCGATTGGTTGGCGCGCTGCATTGGGTGGCGTCGGTTCTGGCGGTGGTGAGTTTCGCACTCGTGGGGCTCACGTTGTTCGTGCCGCTGGGCAAGACCCCCAACCCCGGCTGGCCGGAGGCGGTGCTGATCTGGGTGGCAACGCTCACCACGCTGGTTTCACTGGCTCGCCAGTTGCCGGCGCAAAACGTGTTGCTGGCCGCCGCCGTCATCGCCTTCATCGGCGGGACGATTCACGCCGTGGGCGCGGCCACGGCGATTCCGTTCGGTCCGTTCATTTACACGGACAGCGCCGGCCCGCGAATCTTCAACACGCTGGCGTGGCCCATGCCGCTGGTGTGGGTCGTTGCCATCTTGAATTCGCGGGGCGTGGCGCGGCTGATATTGCGGCCCTGGCGCAAGGTGCGCACGTATGGCTTCTGGCTCATCGGCATCACCGTTGCGCTTACCGTGCTGTTTGACGCGGCGCTTGAGCCGTTCGCCGCGGCGGTGAAACACCACTGGCTTTGGCACCCAACGCGGCTGCCGTTGACCTGGTTTGGCGCGCCAGTGACAAGTTTTCTTGGCTGGCTCGTGACGGCATTGTTCATCCTGGTCTTCGCCACGCCCGCGTTGATTGACAAACGACGGCGACGTTCGGCGAATCGTCCGCCGGATTATCATCCGCTCGTGGTCTGGCTGCTGGCGGTGGCGTTGTTCGCCGCCGGCGCCGCGACGCACCAGCTTTGGCCCGCCGCGATTTACTGCGTCGCCGCCGACGTTGCCGTTGCCATCTTTGCCGTTCGCGGGGCGCGGTGGTGAGCGGGGACCTCGGCGTTACGTTCTTGCAGGTAGGGCGCGTCACTCCGTGCGCGCCGCAGGTGGCCGCGGGCACTCGAACGGCGCGCACGGAGTGACGCGCCCTACCTTGCCTGGGTTTTCCACGTTCGCGATCGCCAACGACGCTGCCAACGGTGCGGGACTTCTTTATCGCGGCATTTACATTTCTGCCGGAGGCCGCCGGGAAATCCGCAACCGCGCCACGCGCATCCCGTCCATCTCCTCCACCCGCAACTCGTGGTTGGCGACG
>JALOTT010000033.1 GCA_025457745.1 Verrucomicrobiota bacterium | reverse complement strand
ACCAAGGCCCTCGATGAACTCTTCCGCCGCCACGAACTCACCGCCAGCGAGTGGGAAAAAACCGCCTCTAAAATCAATCCCATTCTCGACCAGTACCAGCGCGACGGCTACTCCTCCCTTTACCACATCGCTTCCAATTACAACGGTGCGTTTCTGTGCGATGGCGTCGGCTTGGGCAAGACCTTCATCGGCTTGATGCTCATCGAGCGGCTCGTGATGTATGAGAAAAAGCGCGTTGTGCTGTTCGTGCCCAAGTCAGGCCGCGTGCCGGTTTGGGAGCGCAACATCAAACGCTACCTCCCGCACCTGCTGAACGGTTTCCTCTCGTTCAAAATCTTCAATCACACCGACCTCATGCGCGGCGTGGATAAGGACGGATTGGATTATCCCGCCGTTTTCGCGCAGATGAAGGAACAAGCCGACGTCATCGTCATTGACGAGGCCCACCATTTTCGCAATCGCGGTCTCGCCCGTGAATCCGGCGGTTCGCGCTACTGGACGCTCTACGATCTGTGCGAGGGCAAGCAGGTGTTCCACCTGACAGCCACGCCCGTCAACAACGCTCTCACCGACTTCCAGCACATGATTGAGCTTTTCTCCCGCCAGAAGCCGGACGCTTACGCCGCGCGTCTTGGCATTCACAACCTCGCCGCCCATTTCCGTCAGTTGGAAAAACAACTCGCCGGCATCGTCAGCGGTGAGGCTCACGGCGAACTGTTCGCCGCCGCCAATCAGGTCGAGGCCGGCAAGATTTTGTTCAGCGATAAATTGTTCCGCGAACTCGTCGTGCAGCGCAGCCGCGCCTACGTCGTCGAGAGCCAGAAGCAGCAGGGATCAGCCGAGGCGCTTTTCCCAACCAAAGAGCCGCCGCGTCTCGCGGAGTATTCCGTCAAAAAAACCTACGGCCATCTGCTCACCAAGGTCGAAGTCGCCTTCGCCAAGGACAAACCTCTGTTCGCGCTCGCGCCATATCATCCCTTGGATTACCCCGTCGGTGCCGTTGATGAAAAAGGTAATTTCGAAATCGGTCGCCAGCGCGGCCTGGTTCGCCTCATTCGCGTCCAATTCTTGAAACGCTTCGAAAGTTCCATCACCGCCTTCGAGCAGTCCTGCCAGAATCTTCTGCTCAAGTTCCTCGCCGTCCTTGAAGTCAACAGTTTGAGCAAACGCGAAAAGGAACGTCTCGGAAAATGGCGCACCCGCAACGCTGAATTGTTGTCCCACATCCACGCTCGACGGCAGGAATTGGCCGAGGACGATGCCAGCGAGGAAACCGAGGAAACGCTGGGTGACGAATTTCTTGATTCTTTCGAGCCGCTGGACCGCAAGACCTACCGCGTGGACGAAATTTTCGACGACACGTTTGACGACCTCGAAACCCTTGCGGACTTTCTGGAGGAATTGAAAAAATTCACACCCGCCCACGACGACAAACTCAAGGCGCTGGTCAAACTCCTGAAATCCGATGCCGACCTCAAGGGGCGCAAGGTGCTCGTCTTCACGGAATACATGGCCACCGCCCGTTACCTTAAACACGAGTTGCAGGCGGCGGGTATTGCCGGGGTGGATGAAGTGGACAGCGCCACCAAACAAGACCGCACCGTCGTCTTGCAACGCTTTGCCCCTTACTACAACGACTCATCTTCCGCAGACCTCGCCGAGCGGAAGTTGCCGGAAACCCGCATCTTGCTCGCCACCGATGTTCTGTCCGAGGGTTTGAACCTCCAGGACGCCACGCGCTTGATCAATTACGACCTCCACTGGAATCCCGTCCGCCTCATGCAACGCATCGGCCGCGTGGATCGCCGGTTAAGCGCCGAAGTCGAAAGGAAGATCGTCGCCGACCATCCGGAGGAGAAGCCCCATCGCGGCAAGGTCGTATATTGGAATTTCCTCCCGCCCGATGAGCTCGACGAATTGTTGCAACTCTACAGCCGCGTTGCCCACAAAACGCTTCGCATCTCCAAAGTCTTCGGCATCGAGGGCAAAAAACTCCTCAAACCCGATGACGACTTTGACGCGCTCCGCGATTTCCTGAGCAACTACGAAGGCGTCACCACGCCCACGGAGAAGATGCAGCTTGAACTGGAAAGATTGCTGGCGGAAAACCCCAAGCTCGAAGCCCATCTCGACGCGCTTCCCGGTCGCGTGTTCAGCGGCAAAGCCCACCACCAGCCCGGCGCTCAGGCGGTGTTCTTGTGCTACAACCTGCCCGCCGAGGACGCCACGTCCCACGAATGGACCGATGCCGCCGGGCGCACCGCCTGGTATCTGTTCGACTTCACCACATCCAAAATTCTCGATCAGCCGGAGGAAATCCACGCCTTCATCAAATGCCAGCCGGACACGCCGCGCCGCGTCGAAATGACCGCCGATGCCTTGCGCACTGTGCGCCTGAAAATCGAGCAGCACATCAAAAACACCTACCTGAAGCAGATGCAGGCGCCGGTCGGCGTGAAGCCCACCCTCAAATGCTGGATGGAGTTGAATTGATCCCATGACTCCGCTTCCAGCCAATTTTCCATTCGAGTTGTCCGTTTTTGTGCCATTGACATTTCCCGGTTGGGCGCATTATCTTCTGCCTACATCTCTCCTGTCCGTTTCGACGGCAGGACGCGGGGCAGCTTCTTCGGAGGCTGCCCTTGCATTTTGTAAAGGTCCGGGCGTGACCGGGGAGGTCGGTGCGTGAAAACCACCCTCTACATTGACGGCTTTAACTTGTTTTACAGCGCGGTCAAAGGCACTCCGCTCCGCTGGCTCAATCCGGTTGCACTCGTCGCACGGGCTTTCCCCCGCAACCAGATCATCGGCACCAAGTATTTCACCGCCAAAGTCAGCGCGCTCCCCAATAACCCCGGACAGCCGATCCGTCAGATGATGTTCTGGCGGGCGCTCCGCACGCTGCCGGATTTGGAAATCATCGAAGGCGACTTTCGCACCCGCGAGGTCATGGCCGCCGTGGCAAACCCGCCGCCCAACTTTATGCGCGTTTTTAAGACCGAAGAAAAAGGTTCGGACGTGAACCTCGCCGCGCATCTGCTGCTCGACGGCTTCCGCAATCAATACGACTGCGCCATCGTCATCTCCGGCGATTCCGATTTGGTGACTCCCATCCGCATGGTGCGGGATGAACTCAAAAAGCCCGTTGGAGTTCTGAACCCACAACGCCTTTCCGGCCCGAACTGCCGTCCACCACGGAAAAATGCCGGTCTGCAACACGCTGCCAGCTTTTACCAGAACGGCGTGACTTGGGCGCAACTGCAAGCCGCCCAATTTCCGCCCACGCTCACCGATCAGCACGGCACGCTTCACAAACCGCCAACCTGGTAACCCATGCCTGCCCACCCCGATCCCGACCGCCTCCGCTCGCTCAAAACGCTCCCCCAGCTCATCGCCTACCTGCGCGACGATCTTGATTGGCCCGTGGATCAGGACGCCGTCGAAGATGATGTCACCTTCCAGTACGCGCCCGAGGAACTCGGCTTCGACGCCGCCACCGCCGTTCACATCAAGGAAATCAAGCAACTCCGCCCGCTCGACTCGCGCCAGCCGTGGGGTGTGTTCTGGGTCAACTTCGAGAAAAAGCGCCTGCCCGTCGTCATGCTCCGCCGCATCCTCGGTAACCTCGTTCTGAAAAAGCGCGCCGCCGCCAGCAAAGCCAGCCAGCGCGCCTGGCACCTGCACGATCTGCTTTTCATTTCCGCTTACGGCGAGGAAAGCGATCGCGCCATCACGTTCGCACATTTCTCGCAGCCGCCCGACAGCCCCGGCGATCTGCCCATCCTCAAAGTTCTCGGCTGGGACGACGGCGATACCGTCCTGCATCTCGTGGACGCCCACCGCACCCTCGCCGAAAAACTCCGCTGGCCGCCCAAAACCACCGGCCTCGACGAATGGCGCAACCAATGGGCGTCCGCCTTCACGCTCCGGCACCGCGAAGTCATCACCACCACCACCGAACTCGTCGAGGAACTCGCCCGGCTCGCCGACGCCACCCGCCGCCGCGCCCGCACCATCCTCGCCCGCGAATCTGAGCGCGGTCCGCTCCGCCGCCTCTACGCCGCGTTCAAGGCCGCGCTCATCCACGATCTCACCGAGGACGACTTTGCCGATGTCATCGCGCAAACCATCTCCTATGGCCTGCTCATCGCCCGCTTCTCCCGCGCCGCCATCTCCGCGCAAAACCTCGTGGACATGGTGCCGGCCACCAATCCCTTTCTCCGCGAACTGCTCGGCACGTTCCTCGCCCTCGCCGGTCGCCAGAGCGCGTTCGACTTCGACGAACTCGGCATCCAGGACGTTGTCGAAGTGCTGAATCGCTCCAATGCCGACGCCGTGAAGGCCGACTTCGGCAACCGCACCCGCGACGAAGACCCCGTCATCCATTTTTACGAACACTTCCTCGCCGCCTACGACCGCCAGAAGAAAATCCAGCGCGGCGTCTTCTACACCCCGCAACCCGCCGTCTCCTACATCGTCCGCGGCATCCACGAACTGCTGCAAAAGGAATTCGGCATTGAGGACGGCCTCGCCTCCACCATCACCTGGGGCGAAATGATCCAACGCTCCCGTAGCAGCGGACGTCAGTCCGCTCAAACTTCCACCCAAGGAGATCAGAGCGGACTCACGTCCGCTGCTACGGGGAAGGAATTGAAACTCCCCAAAATCCGCGTGCCCAAGGCGGGCAAGGCCGAAGGCGAGGAAGTGGAACTCCCGCCCGACGAATTCTTCGTGCTGATCCTCGACATCGCCACCGGCACCGGCACGTTCCTCGTCGAAACCATCGAAGTCATCTTCCAGCACCTCCAGGCCAAGTGGGCGAAGCACGGCCTCCAAGGAATGCCCATTCTCCCGGCACCGAAACGTTCTCCCAGGAATTCCCCTCTCCCATCGGATGGGAGAGGGGTCAGGGGAGAGGGCGGATTTTCTTCACTCCACCACCGCACCTTCACCTCCTACTGGAATGAATACGTTCCCGCCGCCTTGCTGCCGCGTCTCTACGGTTACGAACTCATGATGGCGCCCTACACCATCGCCCACATGAAGCTCGCGCTGAAATTCTCCGAGATCAACACGCGCCTCGGCCAAACCGATTACCTGTTCAAATTCGATGGCCGCGCTCACATCTACCTCACCAACACGCTTGAACCGCCGTCCGGGTTTCAAGAGCAGGAGTTCGCCGCATTTTTCCCTGCGCTCGCCCACGAAGCCGCCGCCGTCAACACCGTCAAACGCACCAAACGCTTCACCGTAGTAATGGGAAACCCGCCTTACAGCATCAGTTCGGCAAACCATGGAGACTGGATTCAAGGACTGATAGCTGACTACAAACAAGGGCTGAACGAAACCAACCTGAACTCGCTTTCGGATGACTACATCAAGTTTATCCGGATAACCCAGCATCTTGCGAAGGTTAGCGGGACCGCGGTGGTCGGCCTGATCACCAACAACTCTTTTTTGGACGGGGTTACGCACCGCAGACTCAGAGAGGTGCTTTTGGCAAGCAGCAGCGTGAAGATTGTCAACCTTCACGGTAGCGTCATGCAAAGAGACGAAATTCCTGAATCCTGCTCCGACGAGAACGTGTTCGATATTCAGCAGGGCGTTGCGATTTCAATTCTGTCTCCGCAAACCAATCAAACTGGCCAGAACGTCAGTTACGTGGACCTAATCGGAACTCGTTCAGATAAATATGCGCGGCTTGCATCCAGCCGTCTACCCGAAGCGAGAGATCTGCGCCCACGATCGCCGTATTTCTTCCTTAAACCCAAAGGGATCGATGACGATTCAGAGTATCTCAAGGGTTTCCCGTTGAACGAAGCGTTCGCCATCTACGCGGGCGGCATTAAGTTCCGAAAGGACAATCTGCTTGTGAAGAAACACTTCACCCGTGCCAGTGTGGAGGAGATGTTGCGGGACGTCGCTCGGCTGTCCGACGCCGACCTTCTGGCGAAGTATGAATTCGACGAGACGCCTGATTGGAAGCTGAAAGACAAGCGGCAACTCTTCGCCAAATGGAAGGCCGACGACATAGTGGAAGTCATGTATCGCGCCCTTGATTTCCGTTTCGCGTTCTACCCGTTGGATAGGGCGAACCAGATCATCGTCCGGGGCGATTCGCGGGTTGAGTTGATGAAAAATGTTCTCCTGCAAAAGAACATCGGTCTTCAGTTCAATCGGCAAATTGTGGGTGACTCTGTTTCCCACTTTCTCGTAAGCCGCGTTCCTACGTCGCAGGGCACATTTTACCTTGGCAACAAAGGTCAGGATTACTTCGCGCCGCTCTACATTTATGATGCCGGCGAAGATCGGAGAAACTTGTTTTCGTCTAATCGCGCTCGGTTTAACTTTACGCCGGAGTTTCTCACGGCGATTACCGCTGCGCTCCAAGTTAAGCGCGACGTTCAAGGATTCCCCGTCGGCCTGACGCCCGAAGACATCTTCCACTACGCCTACGGAGTGTTTCACAGCCCCGCCTACCGGAGCCGCTACGCGGAGTTTCTGAAGATAGATTTCCCGCGCCTGCCGTTGACCGGGAATCTGGAGTTGTTCCGCGCGCTGGCCCGCCTCGGCGGCGAACTCACCGCCCTGCACCTGCTGGAATTTGAGGTAGGGCGCGTCACTCCGTGCGCGCCGTCGTTCGCATCCAAAGAGCGGCGCGCACGGAGTGACGCGCCCTACCAGTCATTGACCGAATTCATCGGCGACAAAAATCCCATCGTCGAAAAAGTCTCCTTCGTTGTAGGCCGCGTGCCCTCACGCGGCGATTCTGAGAAACCCAAAGCGCCCGCTGAGGGCAGCGGGCCTACAACGGGCACCGTCTGGCTGGACAAGGCGCAGACCACCGGCTTCAAAGGCGTGCGTGAGGACGTGTGGAACTTCCACATCGGCGGCTACCAAGTCTGCGAGAAATGGCTCAAAGACCGCAAAGGCCGCACCCTCTCCGCCGACGACCGCGCCCACTACCAAAAAATCATCATCGCCCTCTCCGAAACCATCCGCGTCATGGCCGAGATAGACGCCGTGATCGCCAAACACGGCGGCTGGCCGTTGAAGTAATACCATTTACGTCTGAAGCCCGGTATTTCAAAAGGCAGGGCGCGTCACTCCGTGCGCGCCGGGCATGACCTGACGCGTCCGCCAACGCCTTTGCGTAGTGGTGCATGCGTCCACGCCTGTAACCGTAACTGCGGGCGTCCCGCCTGCACGCGGTCCTGACACCAGTCGGGACGACCGGTGGGACAATGGCAACCGGGACGGCTGCCCCACTATTACGCGCGCGCCATTTACACCGTCGGCAGTTCGACCTTGTCGCTGAAGATGTCGTGCTGGCTGGGCATCGGCGGTTTCAAGGTGCGGAACGCGCCCCATGTCATCTTGGCCGGGTCGGTGTAGAGCAACTCCGGGCCGTATTTATATTTTGAATTCAACATGTCGTCCCACTCGACGACCGAACCGCTGTAGGCGGCCTCGCGTCCCATGAGCGCGGTGAGCGTGCTGTCGGTGACTTGTTTCGCCTCGTTCAACTCCGTGTCGTTCAGAATCGCGTTGATGAGGTCAATGTGCTCCTGCACGTACGGATCGGTGGCCCCTTGATTGGCGAAACGCCAGGGCGCGCCGTCTTTGGGCCGGATCATGCCCTTCGGGTCGGAAGTGCCTTTGCTGCCAACCACGGCTTCGCTGACGGACGAGAAGTCGCGTTTGATCTGGCCGCAGTAACTGTGGAGGCACACACCGCCGGCGTAATCGAATTGGACGGCGAAGTTGTCCCAGATTTCGCCGGACTTGTTGCCGAGTTGCTGGCGGGCGCCCATGCCCCAAGCCTTCACCGGATGCGCTCCCATCACCCAGTTGCAAACGTCAATGTTGTGGACGTGCTGCTCGATAATGTGGTCGCCGCACAGCCAGATGTAATGATACCAGTTCCGAATCTGGCGCTCCAAATCGGTGGTGGCCTTCGCCTCCTGTTCGGCACGATGCCAGATGGGCCCGCCGTTGACCCAGTAGGCGCGCAGCGCGGTCACGTCACCGATGGCGCCGTCGCGAATCCGCTTGATGGTTTCGAGGTAACCGGCCTGGTGGCGGCGTTGGGTGCCGACGGAAACCTTGAGGTTTTTCTTGGTCGCCTCTTCGGCGGTGGCATACATGATCTGGCAACCCGGGCCGTCCACCGCCACGGGTTTTTCCATGAAAACATGCTTGCCGGCCTCAATGGCGGCCTTGAAGTGCGGCGGGCGGAAGCCCGGCGGCGTGGCGAGGATGGCGTAGTTGACGCCCGGTTCGGCGAGCGCCTTCTGGAACGAGTCGAAACCGCTGAAGCATTTGTCCGCGGGCAGGCCGAAATTCTTCATGCCGCGCCCGGCCTGCTCGGGGAAAATATCCGCCACGGCCACGATCTTGGCGTCAACGCCAACGGCTTTGGCGGCATCCAGAAAATTCTTGCCCGCGCCGCCGCCCCGCCCGCCGATGCCGATGATGACCGCGTTGATGGTTTTCTTCGCTTGGGCGTGAAGAATCGTCGGAAAACTCACGACGGTCGCGACCGAGGCGGCGGCGAGCGAGGAACTCTTCAGGAATTGCCGGCGGGAAACCGACGATGAATTGGGATTACAATCTTGCATAGGTTCTTTCATGGTTGCACTGCGGTTTAGCTCGCCCGTCGGACGCCGACCGCATAGCCGGCGCTTCGGGCAAATTTCAAATTCACATTCCGTTCGGACACACTTAATCCTTTTCCACGCCGCTCGTCCAGTATTTTGCCATGGCCGCCGGTGACGGCACGGCCAGCGGTCTCACGATGCGGAAGCCGACAAATTGCGCGTCCGAATGATACCAGATGCTCTTGGGCAACTGCGGGTCGGTTTGTTTCCAGGAACGGTCCGAAGCGCGCCGCGCCGCGCTGCGGAGCGCCGGCGGGTCATCGTCCCACGAACCGCCGCGCGCCGAGTGGGGATACGGCTTGGTCGCCTTGTTCCACGGATCGGTCACCGCGCTTTTCAGGTCGAACTTCTGGTAGTAATCCGGGTCGTATTGGTCGAGCACATACTCGGTCACGTTGCCGTGCATGTCGTAAAGCCCCCACGGATTCGGCTTCTTCTTGCCGACCTTTTGATACTTCGAATTGCTGTTGTCGAAGAACCACGCGTATTCCTCCAGCTTCGCCGGGTCGTCGCCAAAGTTATAAGCGGTCGTCGTCCCGGCGCGACACGCATATTCCCACTCCGCTTCCGTGGGCAACCGGTAGAAATGCCCGGTCTTGGCGCTGAGCCAGTGACAGAACTTGTTTGCTGCGTGTTGGGTCATGCTGATGGCGGGGAAGCCGCTCTTGCCCATGCCGAAGCTCATGTCCACATACGGCTTGGAGGGCCGCGTCACGGCGTCGCAAATAGCATTCACCGCCTCGTCCGTCTTGTGGGTCTCGCGCAGTTTCTTTTCGTCGTCGGGATACATGAACAGCAGGTAGGAATCCCAAGTGACCTCATATTTGCCCATCCAGAAGGGCGAAAGTTTCACGCGATGCTGCGGACCTTCGTCCTTCTTGCGCTCCTTCTCGTTCTCCGGACTGCCCATCACGAATTCGCCCGCGGGAATCGGCACCATTTCATATTTCACGTCGGTGCCCGGAACCGTGTTGGTGTACGGCTTCAGGTCCGCCGCGGATTGTTCCGCCTGGCTCGCGACGATGCGCTTGTGGATCTCTGGTATGGTCGAGTCGTCGCGGTCGGCCAGCGACGCCAGCCCGCCAAGGGTGCCCGCCACGCAACTTCCGTTCTGCAACGCATACATCTGATAATACGCAGCGGCGCGATTGTTCGTGAGCGAAGAAAACAGCAACACCGCTTCCGGCAATGCCACCGCCCCATTCAGGAACTTGTTCGTGGCCCCCGCCAGTTTCTGAACCGTGACTGGCGGACTCGTGCCGTCGAAGTCCATCAACTCGGCCGGCTCACGGTCGCCGAAGACCGCGAGCAGACGGGTTCTTTTCCCGCCATCCACAGCGATGAGCGCCCGGATCGGGTTGGTCAGCGTGAATGATTTGGCCTCGCCCGCTTGAAATTTTCCACCCGCCTCGGTGACCGCGTACACGGTCAGGGTGGGTTCGCCGGGTTTGAAAACAACAAATTCCTTCAGCGGCGTGCCGCGAAAGTTCCCGACCACGTAATCCACGTTCGCCGGCAGACCGCCAACATTCAGGACTTCCTCCGGCTTGCCGCTGGCGAGGTTTTCGACGCGCAGCGCGTTGCCCTTTTCGCCGCTGGACATCACCGCCACGAACTCCGCGCCGCCGGTCTTGAGCGTCACGGCGCCGGCGTGCGATTCCGCGCCGGAAACCGGCTGTTCCAAAACTTTCTTGACCGTTTTGCCGTCGTTGCGGAAAAGCGTGACGAGATTCGGCGTGGGGTCGTTGTTGTAAATGCTGGCCACGTAGAGGTCGGCCAGCGGCGTGTTGCCGGAGCCGCCGATGTCAATCGCCGCCACCGTGTTCGGGCCGAGCGCGGTGTTCGGAACTTGGACCGGGTCGCTGTCGGCATTGGGATTCACCGCGTCCACGACCGTGATGAGGTTTGCGTCGGCCGCCACCAGACACAGCGAGTCGTGCTTGCCGTCCACGAACCTGCCGATCGCCACGCCCGTCACGTTTTTCATCCCGCCCGACTTCCAATTTGCCCAGTCGAAAAAATCCGGCGAAAGCTGATAGCCGACGCGTACGCGGCCCGAATAACGGTCCACGATGACGACGTCTGTCTTGCCGTCGCCGTTGAAGTCGCCGGTGGCGAGAAACTCCTGTTCCGTCTCGGAAACCACCGCCGCAGCCGGGAGCGCGGAAAAAATGAGCAGTGCCGCAACCGAAACGATTGAGAGAATTGAAGGGGTACAGCTCAAACGTCGAAGCGCGGAATTTATTCCGCTTCCGCCCGACCGCGAATGTCGCACCGAAACCGAATAAATTCCGCGCTCCATTTTTGTCGCGGCTTCGCCGCGCTGGGAGATCGTATCGTTCATAATTGGTTGATTGGTCTTGTGACACCCGGAGTGATTCCCGCCGCCACTGGCCACCAATAAATTACGCCGATGGCGGGCAAGAAGTCCAGCCCAACACAGTGCCATCCGGCGCGCCGGCCACGGGAGAAATTCGATCTTATTGGTGGACGCCGTTCCCCGTTTGGAGGGGGTCAGGAGTGGTTTTCGCTTCCGGAAAATAATTGTCGAAATTCTCTATGCCTGCCGGCCTTCGTCATCATGGCGCCGCGGGCCGCCGGGCCGCTGCAACTGCCGGAGCGCGCGGCGCAGCGACTCGATTTCCTGCTCGTCGCCGGTTTTCTGCCGCTCGGCCAGTTCGGCCAGTTCCAGCACGTCTTCCATCTGGTCGAGCGCGCGCTTGAGCGCCTCAATGATTTGCGCGACCTCGTCAATCGCCTGGCTGATGGCGGAGCCTTGCGGCCTGCGTTCGGGCGCCATTTGACCGGCGACTTTGGCGACAGCTTCGAGCAAGGCGGGAGGTTCGGGTGACGGTGCCACGCCCGGTGCCGCAGGCACAGCAAGTGGTAGCGGCGGGCGACGACCGCCGCTGCGACCACGGCCACCACGATGTCCTCGCCGACGCCGGGGCGGACCGGCAACAGGTTTTGGTTCTCCGCTTTCTGGCATATCCGGGCAAACCATGCGCCCGTCGCCCGGAATTGAAAAGCGAATTCGTCGCGCCGATTTCATTGGACGGCGCAACCCACCTGTCTCAAAATTCACCATGTTCATGAGCATGAATCGAGTTTCTCTGTTCCGCCGCGCGTTCGGGGTTTTCGCCGCCGTCATCGCCACCTTTTCCTTGGAGACTTCCTCGCCCGCGCAAGCCACCAATTCCCCGCCGCCCGCGCCGCGCCGGCCCAACATCATTTTCATTCTCGCCGACGATCTCGGCTACGGCGATTTGGGCTGTTACGGCCAGAAAAAAATCGGCACGCCGGCCCTCGACCGGCTGGCGAGCGAGGGCATCCGCTTCACCAGCTTTTACGCCGGCAGCACGGTCTGCGCGCCGTCGCGCGCGGCGCTCATGCTCGGCCAGCACACGGGACATTTGAACCTGCGCGGCAATGCGCCCCACGGCACCCTGCTGCCCGATGAAGTGACGGTGGCGCAGGTGCTCAACCAATCGGGCTACCATACAGGACTCATCGGCAAGTGGGGGTTGTCGGACGAGGGCCTGCCCGGCGTGCCGCAGAAGAAAGGCTTTGATGAATTTGTCGGCTACCTCAACAACGTCCATGCGCACGATTATTTCACGGATTATCTCTGGCGCTACGATCCACCGAGCGCGACCAAGCGGGGTTTCGATGGCAGGATCGAGTTTTCGGAAAACCAGGGTGGGAAAAAAGGCCTCTACATTCCCGACCTGTGTACGACCGCCGCGCTGAATTTCGTGCGCAACAACAAGCCGGACCAGTTCAATCGCTTCCGCCCGTTTTTTCTGTGCCTAAACTATACCACCCCGCACGCGAACAACCAACTAGGCAACCGCACCGGCAACGGCATGGAAGTTCCAACCGATGCGCCTTACTCCAACGAACCTTGGCCGCAAGCGGAGAAAAACAAGGCCGCGATGATCACGCGCATGGACGCGGACATCGGCAAGCTGGTGGCCAAACTCAAGGAATTGAAGATTGACGACGACACCGTGATTTTTTTCAGCAGCGACAACGGTCCGCACAAGGAAGGCGGCGTGGCCCCGAATTTTTTCCAAAGCTCCGGCCCGTTCCGCGGTCTCAAGCGCGACCTGACCGACGGCGGCATCCGCGTGCCGATGCTGGTGCGCTGGCCGGCGAAGATCAAACCCGGCCAGGTGAGCGATTTCGTCTGGGCGGCCTGGGATTTCCTGCCCACTGCCGCCGAAATCGCGCGCGTCGAACCGCCGAAGGGCATGGACGGCATCTCCGTGCTGCCGCTGCTGCTCGGCGGGACGCAGACGAACCGCCACGAACTTTTTTACTGGGAATTTCACGAGCAGGGTTTTCAACAGGCCGTGCGCGTGGGCGATTGGAAAGCCATCCGCGCGCAAGCCGGCGAAAAGCTCGAACTCTACGATGTGAAAGCCGACCCCGGCGAAAAAGAAGATGTCGCGGATAAAAATCCCGAGACCGTCAAAAAAATCGAGGAACTGCTGAAAACCGCGCGCACCGGATCGGATCGCTGGCCGATCAAGCAACCGCCGAAAGAAGAGAACCCGGACAAACCAAAAGCCTGGCGCGGCGGCGACCCATTTCACGCCGCGGAATCCCGGGTGTGATTCCAGGATCAGGAGAAATATTCAGGCGATTCTGATTCTTTGACAAGCCGGAGGAAAATTGCCACACTGGAAAAATAATTGATCCGACAAAGACAATGAAAAACAGTTTGCAGAATCTACTGATCTTCCTCGCGCTGTGCCTGTGCGCGCTGGTCGCGTTTCAATGGCATCGCGAAGCGAAGTTGCGGCAGGAGATCCAGAAATTTAGCGACACGGTGCATGAAAAGTTGGAGAACCTCCAGAGTTTGCAGGGCACGCTCAAGCGGTCGGAAGAGGAGGTGAAGCGGCTGGATACCCTGAGGGTCGAGCTGACGGAGACGGTGAAGAGCAACCGGACGCAAATCGCCCAGTTTATCAAGGACCTGGCGAAGAGCGATGCCGAAGTTGAGAAGGGGCTGAGAAGAATCGAAGATTTCAAGAACGCCTTGCAGCAGGCCAACGACAGCATCAAAAAACAAAACGAGGACATCAAAAAGCAGAACGAAGAGGTAAGGAAGCTGGCGGAGGAACGCAACGACGCGGTGACGAAATACAACAAGGTGGTCGCCGAATTCAACGATCTGGCCAAAAAGTGGAACGAACTGCAGCAGCAACTTTCCACCAACGCGCCGGCCAAGAAGTAGCGCGGGGCAGGGCGCGTCACCCCGTGCGCGCCGCCGTAGTGCAAATGCCCCCCGCTCGTCGCGGCGCGCACGGAGTGACGCGCCCCACCTCGCCGACCTACGGCTTGCTCTTCGGCGCGGAGATGGCGAAGGAGACTTTCTGAATCCCCTCGCGGCGGACAATGTCGAGCACGCGGATGACCGTGCCGTGCGTGGCGTCCTTGTCGCCGCTGATGTAAACGGGGAGATTGGTGTTGAGCCGGAATTTATTCGACAGGATGCTCTGCAGTTCAACGGTGGTGACGAGTTTCTTTTCGACGTAAACATCGCCCGCCTTGTCCACGGCGATGTTGAAGATGTCGGGTTTGAAATCACGCGTGGCCATGGTGGCGGTGGGCAGGTTCATCTTGATGGACTGCATCTTGATCATCGTCAGGCTGGCCATCATGAACGCGGCCAGCAGAAAGAACATGATGTCAATCAGCGGAATGATTTCGATGCGCGCTTTCTTTGCTGGAAACGGGGAGCCGATTTTCATAGCCGGATAATTTTCGGGTGGCGCCGGCGCGAGCCGTGCGCGGCACCGGATCAGTCTTCCTTGCGGAACACCTGGGTTTCAAGGCCGCGTTGCTTGGCGGCCGTGACCATGACCTCGACGTTGGTGGCGGCGGATTCCAGCTCGAACTGGAGCTGGGCGAGTTTGCGCGAGAAATAGTTGAAGGGAATCAGCGCGAAGATGGCGATGCCCAGCCCGCACATCGTGGCAATGAGCGCCTCGCCGATGCCGCCCGTGATCTGCCCCATGGCGCCTTCCACGCTCTCGGTGCCCAAGGCGATGAACGTGCGGAAAATCCCGGACACGGTGCCGAGCAGGCCGAGCAACGGGGCCAGCGTGACCAGCGTGTCCATCACCATGAGGAAACGCCCGGCCTTTTGCAGTTCGGCCCCGGCGGCCACGGCCAGCGCGCCTTGCAGCGACGAGTGGTAATGGTTCATCCCATGCCAGATCATGCGGATCACCGGGTCCTCGGAACCTTTCGACACCCGGGAACATTCCTTGAAGTCGCCATTTTCGAGCGCGGCAAAGAGTTTCTCCAGGGTGGCCGGGTCGCGGCGGCGGCTTTCGCGCGCCCACCAGAAAATCCGCTCGCCCACCACGGCGACGGCGACAATGGCGGTGACGAGGATGGGCCACATGACCGGGCCGCCGGCTTCAAAATTTTTAATGAGGAAGTTGGCTAACATACGTTTGGCGTTGGTTTGGGTCAGTCTGTTATTTTGCCTGCTGAAGCTTCCATCAAATGAAAGCTGCCGCAGCGTATCCAATCGGGTGGCAGTTTGTCTATCGTAATTTGGGTATTTCGTCGCGCTACCGGTCAATTCGGAAAACAATGTCCAGCGTGTGATACCGCACTTCGCCAGGCGGATTGCGCAAGCGAAGGTGTGCCTGGACATGCGCCAAGGCGGCATCATCCAGAATTTTGTAACCGGAACTGTTCTTGACCTGCACCGCAGTGACGGTGCCGGATGCGTTCACCGTGATCAACAGGACAACCTTGCCCTGATAGCCCATGCGCAAGGCCAATGGCGGATAATTGGGCAAGGGATGGCCGCCCCAATCTCCGATGCTGGGGTTGTATTTCGTCGGATCAGAAGATACGGGCGGTCGCAGATCGCGCGGCGGCGGCGCGGCGAATCGCATTGGCACCAGAATGACCGGGCCTTCCACCGGCACGGCGAAAGCCGCAGCCGTTGGGTTCGCCGCCACGACGGTTGCCACCACCGGGGTGTCGGTCGTGTCCTCCGTTGTTTGATCCGGGTCCGGCGGTTGTTCGGGCGTTTCTGGTTTGGGGAGTTCTTCCGGCGGCGTGATGACGATCGGGACGACATCGGTTACATCCGTCAGCGGTTTGATCCGAACTTCGGGCGGTTTGAGACCCACGATGCCGACGGCCAGGAAGGCGCAGCAAATGGAGTTGATCCAGGCCAGCCGGCGGTTGGAATCCTTGTACTCTTGTGGCAGGCAGAGCCGCGCCAGGTCGGAAGACAACGCGTAGTCGTGCGGGTTTGCGGCTAAAGCTGAAGATTCCATTAGGAAGGAGTTTGCCGGGTGCGCTCAGGTGTGGCTTTTCAGGCAAGCCCCGGCCCAACCGGCCGATCCTCCGGCAGCTTGGCCGACGCGCCTTCGCGTCTGCTAAAAAAACTGGCTGACTTGGTCAACATGACTGTCCGCGCCAGCTCTTTCATTCATGCGGCTGACCGGCAGGACGATGAACTTATTGAATTTCTTACACGGCGCAAGCCCTTTTCTGCGCTGTCCGGGGGTCATTTTCATGGCGAATTTCTTTAGGCGCTCAAGTAGTTGGCGTAGCGTTGGTAAAATTCGGGCTAGACACGGGACGGCGTTTTTGCTCTATTACGCTCGGATG
>JALOTT010000327.1 GCA_025457745.1 Verrucomicrobiota bacterium | reverse complement strand
CCATCGTCAGCATCGAAGACGGCTGTGGCGAAAGCGATTGGGCCACGTGGAAGAAGCTCACCGACAAGATCGGCGACAAAGTGCAACTCGTCGGCGACGATCTGTTCGTGACGAACGTGAAGTTCCTGCAGAAGGGAATTGATACCGGCACGGCCAACTCGATTCTCGTGAAGGTGAACCAGATCGGTTCACTGACCGAAACGCTTGACGCCGTCGAACTCGCGCAGACGAACAAATACACCGCCGTTCTCAGCCATCGTTCCGGCGAAACCGAGGACGCGACTATCGCCGACATCGCCGTGGCGACGAACTGCGGCCAGATCAAGACCGGCTCGCTCAGCCGTTCGGATCGCCTGGCGAAATACAATCAACTCTTGCGCATCGAGCAGTTGCTCGGCAAGAACGCGGTTTACGCCGGCACAAGCGCGCTGCCGAAGGGGCGGTAAACTTGTGTTCGCCCGAGGCGGGAGTTAGATTCCGACCGTGGAACTCAAAGAACAATCAAAGCCTTACATGGGCGAAGTCCGAGTCAAAGTGAAGTTGACGAACGGCGGCGACCAGATGCTGGCCGACGCCGGCGGTCTGGCCGGCGCACAAGTTCGCAGTTGCGAAGTTGAAGCCATGGTGGATACCGGCGCGGTTCGCTCTGTGATTCCAGAGTCCGTGGCGCGGCAATTGGGAGTTCCTTCAGCACGAAGCAAGACCGTGGCCTACGCGGATGGACGCACCGAATCCGTTCCGGTCGCCGGGCCGCTCGTCTTCGATATTGGCGGACGTGACACCTACGACGACGCTTACGTACTGGGTGACGAGGTGCTTATTGGTCAAACGGTCCTGGAGAAAATGGACTGGTTGGTTGACTGCACGCGCCAGCGTCTGGTTCCAGGTCATCCCGATGGGCCGGTCAACAAACTCAAGTAACTCCGGGCTGCGAAACCGAGGACGCTACCATCGCCAACATTGCCGTTGCGACGAACTGCGGCCAGATCAAGACCGGCCTTCGCCGAATCACAGTTGGCTATCTCACGCTAGACTGGACACCAACGCAATGCTTGGTCGCACCAGATGGATAAGGCTTCGGCCAGGCGCCGCCGGTTCGCTCAGTTGCTCGGATCGCCTGGCGAACTTCGAGGTCCGCCGTCTCACGACGGCGGCTACGCCTCCTGCGCATCGAGCAGTTGCTTGGCAAGAACGCCGTTTACGCCGGCACAAGCGCGCTGTCGAAGGGGTGGCGGTGATCCGGCGTAGCGGCGGCTCGGCAGAGCGCCGCACTCTGAAGTAATTGACGGCGGTCGGCCGACCGCCGCTACGAAAAAATTGACCCGGAAGTCAGGCGACTGGCTTCCGGGTTTTTCATGGACGCGGGATCATCAGGATTTCCCCCCGCGCGCGGGAGTCCGTGCCTTCGCTTCATTTGTTCTCAAGTGGTTTCGCGGGCGGGGTCAATCCAAGCGGTCCAAAATTCTACGCAACGTGGCCGCTGACTTGACAAGCGCCTCCTGCTCTTCGGGACGCAAGGTCGCCGGCAGAATCCGTTCCACGCCCTGCTGGGAAATGATACAGGGCACGCCGAGACTAACCCCGCGCAGGCCGTATTCGCCTTCCAGCACCGTGGAAACGGTCAGCACGCTGTGTTGGTTTCTCAGGATCGCGCCCGCAATGCGCACCAGCGCCAGACCGACGGCGAAGTTGGTGGCGCCCTTGTAACCGATGATGTGATACGCGGAATCCCGCACTTCTTCCGCGATCTTTTGGTGCGCCACCTTCCAATCTCCGCACTTGGCGCAACGCGGGCAGTATTGCTCGATGGGCACGCCCGCAATGTGCGTCATGGACCACGCGGGCAACTCGCTGTCTCCATGTTCGCCCAGGATGTAGGCATGCACGTTGTGCGTGTCCACGCCGCAGTGCCGGCTCAACAGATAACGGAAGCGCGCGCTGTCCAGCACTGTGCCGGAGCCAATCACGCGTTCCCGCGGCCCCCCGGCCTGTTTCCAGGCGACATAGGTCAACACGTCCACGGGATTGCTCACCACCAGCAGAATGGCCGGCGAATTCCGGCGCGCGATTTCACCCACAATGTCGCGGATGATCCGCGCGTTGCGTTGGGTCAGTTTCAGCCGCGATTCCGACGGCTGTTGCTTGGTGCCCGCCGTCAGGACGATAAGTTGCGCATCGGCGTAATCGGCAGGTCCGCCTTCCCGGATTTGCACCGGCGGATAGAATGGCTGGCCATGCGCCAGGTCCAGGGCTTGTCCCTTGGCCACGTCACGATTGGAGTCCAGCAGGACAATCTCGTCCGCCAGTCCGCTCATCGCCAGGCCGTAGGCGAACGTGGCGCCTACCGCACCCGCCCCAACGACCACTACTTTTCGTGAAACCCAACTTGCTGATTCATTCATGCTGACAGTTTCTTTCAGGATTATTATGGGAACCGTCTATTTCAGGCGGCATTCGCCCATTCAGCGACGCCCCGGCTGCAAGTAAAGTTATCCCAAAAACCCGTGATGTAAAACTCCGGCCAGACGCAGACAACCGCACCTGAGAAAATTGAAGGGAACGGTCACGGGCATTTGCCGCAGTGGCGACAAGGTCCAACTGGTTAGCAGGCGACGATTTTCTCGTCATGTACGCGAGGTTTCGCCCGAAGGGCATTGATCCCGGCACAGCCAACGCGATTCTTGTGAAGATGAACCAGATTGGTTCGCTGACCGAGACGCTGGACGCCGTCGAACTTAAGCAGATGAACAGCTACGCCGCGTTCCTCTCGCATCGTTCCGGCGAAACCGAGGACGCGACCATCGCCGACATCGCCGTGGCGACGAACTGCGGCCAGATCAAGACCGGCTCACGCAGCCAGTCGGATCGTTTGGCGAAGTATAACCAGCTCCTGCGCATCGAACAGTTGCTTGGCAAGCGCGCCGTCTATGCGGGCACGAGCGCACTGCCGAAGGGACGCCAGTTGTAGCGACGGTCTGTGACCGCCGATTCACCGGCACTCGTAAAGTGCCACTGCACAAATTCAAGACCGGAAGCCAGGCGACTGACTTCCGGTTCTGATTATTTGTACTTGTGACATTCTTCTCGAGAACTGTTCTACGGTGTGAGGATGACCTGGCTGCTTTGGCTGGTGCCAAGCAGATAGCCGTAGCCTGCGTTGAGCTTCTGCAACACGACCCCACCAAAGGACAACCATTTCCTCGTCGCCGGGTCAAACGTCTTGCCGGAGAACGTGCCGCTGGACAGAGATAACTTCATGGTCAAACCGGCGCCGCTCGCTTGATAGTTCCTCGGACCCACCACGATCGGGGTCGAAAAATTGGTCATCAGATTCCCGCCGATGAAGTCCATGTAGCTGTTCCCGAAGTTCAATACTTGATTGTTGCCGACCGGAGCAACGTAAACGGACCCCACCGCCTCACACTCGTTGATGAACCCGCCCGGATAATACCGCGCCCGGATGTTGGGCTGCTTGATCCAGCTCAAGTCGCCATTCAAGTCGCTCTGAGGCAGGTTCGTAAACGTCATCCAACTCATCACCAGCCCGTAGCCCGAATACAGCTGCGCATACAACGGCCATTGTCCGTCGGGCGAAAGCAGCGTGCTCTGGCTGACTTTGGTTCCGTCGGGCAAGGCACCGGCAAAACGCACCATGCCGCTTGTGTACACGCGCACCGTTCCGTATCCAGTCCCCATCGGCCCCGTCAGATCATTCGTCTGGCCCGGCACAATCATGGTGTAATTGCCTGCTTGGGGTGCCGGATTGAGCCGCGTGTTATACGCCGACCGCTTCGCCCCCAAATTTGAAACCCAATTTCCGTCGGTTAATCGGCCGGAGATTTCATCTCCCCGGTCGCCGCCCACATTCAACTCCAACGTCAAGGCGTTGGCGCCCCGGCGCGGGATCTGGTTCGTGGCCTGGCATTGGAGGTTGAACTTCCCACTGAAGGAATAACGCCGGGCTCCCAGTTGAAGCCGGCCCGAGTAGGTGCCTTGCGACGACACCGTAATCGAGAACAACCCTGCGCTGTTCAGGCGCACCGCATCTTCTTCGTAGAATAATCCATTGTAACTCCCGCTGCCCGGCACGAAGGGGTTGGGCACGAAATTGGCCTGGATCAAGAGGTTTGATCGCATGACAAAGCTGACGGTCGGCACTGACGAAGTAATGCTTCCGCTCCAGCCGACAAAAAGCTGATTTGCCGCGGGCGTGGCCGTGAGTTTGTACTGCCTTCCCATGACCACATTCTGCGCGTTCAGATTGGGAGTAACCGAGCCGCCACCATTCGTAACCACCGTCAGCACAGATGGAGAAGCGGGCGGCGCCAGCACGGTGAGTTTGAAGGTGGTGCTGGCGGTTGAAGAGCCATCGCTGACCTCGATCGTAATTTTTGCAGTGCCACTCTGATTTGGCAACGGCATCACAGTCACCGTGCGGTTACTGTCGCTGCCCTCGAACACAATGTTGTTGGTAGTAACCAGCGTGGACAAAGACGAAGTGGCCCATACGATCAGGTTGCTTGCCGGCGTATCTGAATCGCTGATCGTGAACGGAATCGCCTTGGTGCTTGTGTTGGTACCAATTGTTTGATCAGCAATGGGTGTGATGGTCGGCGGCGATTCGACGATGACCGTAAAGATGCGCGTAACGATATTGTTGCTCGAACCACCGTCGTTGACCGTCACCGTGATCGTCGCCGTGCCGTTGGCCAGCGCCACCGGCGTGAAGCTCAAGCTGCCGCTGCTATTCGGACTGGTGTAAGCGACCGTCGGCGTCGGTATGAAGCCCGGATTGCTCGACGCCGCGCTCACCGTCAGCGTCTGCACTTCGTTGGACGCACCCGAACTGATCCCCGTCAAATTCAC
>JALOTT010000326.1 GCA_025457745.1 Verrucomicrobiota bacterium | reverse complement strand
CAGCAAGGAAGCTGACCAGGGCAAGCGCCCGCAGGCTGAGAGAGATCGGGTTCATTCTGAGGTGATCAATCCTGGGCTGGCCTGATGCTGGCGACCGGGAGGGTCCATTCATGGCGCCCGGAACCCACCTCGCGAGAAGAACCATCCGGCAGGACAACCGTGGCGGTGCTGTTGGGCGGGATTTGCACGGTAAGCTTGAAGGTTTTCCCGTCCTTTTCCGACTGGCTGACGATGCGGCCATAGGGGCCGTCATGGTGCGCCTTGACCCAGGTGAGGTCGCCCACGACCGCAGGTTTGATGATGACGTTCCTGAAGCCCGGTGCGGCCGGATCGGGCCGGATGCCGGCGAGACCGCGATAGAGCCAGTTGTCGGCGGAGGTGAAGCAGGAATGAATCTGCGACCAGTGCCCGTTCCATTGCTCCCACATCGTGGTGGCCCCCTGCTCCACCATGTAGCCCCAGCCGGGATAATCCTTGTTCTGGTAGATGCCGAGCACCAGATCATCGCGGCCGATGTGGCTGAGATATTCCAGGAGGAACATCGTGCCCAACATGCCGGTGTCGAGATGGCCGTTGTTCTTCGTCACGATGCACTTCACCAGGTTGTCCAGCACGGCTGCGCGCTCGGGCTCTGGCGTAACCCCAACCAGCAGCGGGAAGGCGTAATAGATCTGCTCGTCAATCGCGTAGCGCTGGTTGGCGGCATCGTAGAAGGCCGCATGGGTGGCGGCGCGGATGGCGTCGGCGCGCTGGCGGGCGTGCCCCGCCTCGGCGGTGCGTCCGAGGGCGGACGACATTTGCTCCACCAACTGCCAGAGATGGACCCGGAAACAGTTACAGAACAACTCGGCCATTTCCTTATTCGGCCAGTTCTGCGTGTCCATGCCACGGCCCGGCGGAACCCAGTCGCCAATGAACTCAAACCCGCCGCCCCAGGCACGCAGAACATCGTTAGTCGCACGGCCATCGAGGTATTCGCAGTATTTCCGCGCGCCATCGAGGTTCTCCATCAGCACCTTGGGATCTCCATAGTGCAGGTAATGCTCCCAGGGGATGCGCGCGATGCCGCCCGGCCAGGGCGGACCGCCACCGCCTTTCTCGAACGGCGGCGCGACGTAGGGCAGATAGCCCCGACGCATCTCCAGGCCCAGCCGCCAATCTTGCGCCCATTTGGAGTAAAAATTCGCGGCGTCGAAGTTCATCATCATGCCCTGAATCGCCACCTGGCCGTCGCCGTAGCCCATGCGTTCGCGGGTGGGACAGTCCACATAGTAGCTGCCGAGATTCAGACAGCGCTGCGTCCAGCGGTTGACCGTGTGAATCCGATTGAGCAGCGGATCGGAGCAGGCAAACGCCCCCGCATCAGCCAGCGCGCTCTCCACCAGCAGGGCGACCGCGTCTGCCTTTGCCGGCGCACGATCCAGACCCTCGACCACCACGTAGCGGAATCCGGCATAGTTGAAGCGGTTGCGGAACATCTCGCCGGGTTGTCCGCCGGAAACGAGCTCGCTGGTCTGCTGATAGGTCTGGTAGGAATTGTGACCACCGCCCACCCGGTCGAACTTGGCACAACTCTGCCCACTGATGGCGATGTTGCCGATGGGCGAAGCCTGCACGCCGTCGGGAAACAGGCGGTCGGCAAAGTGCATCCGCACCAGCCGACCGGCGGGAAGTCCGGGCAGCTTCAGTTCGAGCCAGCCAGCCAGGTTGCGGCCGAAATCAATCTCGTAACGTCCGTCCGCCAGCGGCGTGATCGAGACGGGGGCAATCCGCTCGCCAATGCGGTTGGGCGGCGCGGTGTGCCAGACGCCAGCACCGGCCGGCGCGACGGCTTCCGCAACCGGCGACCATCCAGCCAAATCCAGTCCCGGCCTGGCCCAATCGGCAATGAAACAGCCCGCATCCAGATGCTCGCCGCCGAAATTGTGCCAGCTCCAGCCGCCGAGGTGGCTAAGGTTGCTGGGCCGGCTCCGCCACTGTGGTCCGGTGCCAAACGTGAAGGACCGTCCGCCGACCACGGCATCGAGCTGGGCGCGCAGCACCAAGGAGTCCGCCCATCCTTTGGCCGACCAGATGCCGATGCAGTTCGTTCCGCGTTTCAGCAGCCGAACCACGTCATACGTCAACACAAAAGTGCGGTCGCGCGTGTCCGAGACCGCGGGCATCAGCACATCGTCGCCGACCTTTTCTCCGTTCACATACAATTCGTAATAGGCCGGCGACTGGACCGTCACGAAGGCGGAATCCGGCGTGGACGACAACTCGAACTCGCTCCGGAACCACGGCGCGGCCACGCCCGGCATCGCCTGCGGGATGGAAAGCGTTTCAAAATCCCGGGTGCGCGACACGCCCGGCACACCGTGCAGCGTGTATTCCACCACGAGTTCCTTGCCGATGCCGTGGGCGGGATCGCCGCCGAGCTGGTTGAATTCCACCTTGAACGGCAACCGTTTTTCCTCCGCCACCCGCTTGAGGATGGGCGTCACATCCACGGCCACCTTGCCGTCGAATGTGCGATACGTTGCCTTCGTCACAACCACACCCGTCGGCGGGGAAGCCGAGTCAGCTCCGGCGGCAATCCACTTCGCCTGCCAATCTTCCGGTTTCAGCAGTCCCATCGTCCACTGCGCGGGTTCGCTCCACGCGGAACGTTTGCCGTCCTTGTCCCAGAGGCGGACTTTCCAATGGCACTGCATCCGCGAGGTGAGCGGCTTGCCGGCGTAGGCCACATGTAGGCTCTGGTCGCAAACAACCTTGCCGCTGTCCCAGAGATCGCCCTCGTTGTCGGCGAGTTTCTTCGGTGTCGAGGCGATGAGAATCTGATACGCGGTCTGCCGCTGATCTTTCACCGGCTCGCCGTTCCAACGGTTATCCTCCATGCGCCAACTCAACTGCGGCCGAGCTAGGTCCACGCCAAGCGGCGCGATTTGGTCTTCGCAGCGCAGGTCTTTGACGACGGCGGCTTGAAGAAGCGTCGCGGCGAACAGAGCAACGAGAGTTATTAAATGCTTCATGGGAGTTTGGCCTTAAATGTGTAACAGCCCGAGCCGATGTGTCGCGGGGGTTCGCCCGGCAACAACACCGTGGCAGCGGTGTTGGGCGGGATCGTGACATCCAAGGCGAATTGCTGTCCCTGCCGCTTCCAATTGCTGACAATCCGGCCGTAGGGCGAGTCGTCGCGTCATGTTCGCGGCACATTCATTGGGCAACATTCAGGGATACCGGTCCCAGCAGTCCGGCTGGCAGCAAAGCCGCCCCGGGCTTGAACGGATTGTGCGTGGGCGAGGTTCGCCGCTGGGCTTTCGGCAACGCGGCATCGCCGACCAGGCGGTTGTTCCAACTGTTGATGATTTCCACGCGAAGCGAGTTGGTGCCCAACTGGAGCGCGTCGGTCACATCCACCTGATAGGGATAAGTCCACAAGGTGGGAAAGGGCTTGCCGTTGAGCGTGACGATGGCGAGGGATTCAACGCGACCAAGGTCGAGCGTGACACGCCCATTCGGAGCCGAAGCCGGAAGGTTGATCTCCTTTGTGTAAACGGCCCGGCCAGAGAAATGGCGGAGGTCGTCTTCCGCGCGCGATGTCCAAGAGGCAAGTTCCGGGAATTCGAGCCGTCGCGATGGAAACTCAACTTGCCAGGGGCCGCTGACCGGGATTTGCCGCGCCACGGAGGAGTTCACCGGCGCAGTTCCTGACGGAACCGGACCGAAAACGACAAACGTCGAACCCAACGGCGAAAGGCGCAAATCGAGCGACGAGCACCCGTTGGTTTCGGTGTGGGTGATGGTCTGGATTTCTGCGTTGACCGGATTCCACAGGCAGGCCGGGCGGCCGGTGACGCGGAACGAGAAGGTCGCGGCGCAGTCGTTCGTCGATTGGTTGGAGATAAAGTAGATATCGGCCTCGGCCGTGCGGCGATGGGTCCAGAGGATGTTGGTCGGGGCGATGACATCCGGCGGCAGCTTGAGCGCGGCGGCATCGGGCAAGGGATTCCACGTCGCGAAGCGGCGCGTTTCGGTGTCGCAGTCCGGATAGTTTTGCAAGCTGGGCGAGCGCGTGGGCTTCGGGCCAATGATTTTCGCGCCGGCAGCGGCCAGCTCGCGGAGCTTGCGCGCCACGGCCGGGCGCATGGTGGCGAAATCCGGCAGAATCAACGCGGCGTAGCTGTTGCCGCCGGGCAACACCAGGCGGCTGTCACGCACCGCGAGCCGATTGAGGATGGCATCGGCATTGATGAAGTCATAGTCGTGTCCGGCTGGGATCGGGGGCGGCATCGGCCCGGTCATCTTCGGTGCGTCCTCGGTGATGAAGATGGCGAAGTCCGCCACGGGCTGACCGGCTTGCAAAACTGGACTGACGGCTTGCGCGCGGATTTTCAAAAAACTTACGGTTACGACCCGCAGCCGTATCTTCCGTCCATTTATGGCCGCGTGGTCGGCTCGGCGGACGCGACGGAGCGATTCCTCTGGGATCTCCGCCGCCTCGTTGCCGAGCGCATCGCCCGCGATTACGTCGGCGGCCTGCGTGATCTGGCCCACGCGAAGGGCATGAAACTCTGGCTGGAAAACTACGGGCATTTCGGTTTCCCGTCCGAGTTCCTGCTTTACGGTGCCTACACCGATGAAGTCGGCGGCGAGTTCTGGCTCGGTCGCAATCACAACACCGTGGAGATCCGTGCCGCTTCATCCGCCGCCCGCATTTACGGCAAGTCGCCGGTCTGGGCCGAGGCGTTCACGTCGCGGAATCTCACGTTCCAAACCGCCCCGCGCGACCTGAAAGCCCAGGGGGACTGGGCATTCAGCCAGGGTATCAACCAGTTTGTGCTGCACGTCTATATCCACCAGTCCGACGAGAAACTTCCCGGTATCAATGCCTGGTTCGGCACCG
>JALOTT010000325.1 GCA_025457745.1 Verrucomicrobiota bacterium | reverse complement strand
CAAACCCCGCAACACGCAACTGGTCATTCATCTCACCTGCAAAGACCTGAATCGAAATGGCCTCGAGTCCGCTGCCTGGCGCTACGCGGCTGAGGGGTTTGACAACATCCTCGCGCTGACGGGGGATTATCCGGTGGCGGGGTATCAGGGACAGGCGATGCCGGTGTTTGACCTGGATTCGGTCAGCCTCATTTCGATGCTCCGGTCAATGAACGGGGGGTTGGAGGTCGTCCGGCCCAGCGGCAAGAGCGAGCGGTTGCCCAAGACAAATTTCTTCATCGGCTGCGCCGTGTCGCCGTTCAAGCGGCAGGAACGCGAGTTGATGCCGCAGTATTTCAAGCTGGCCCGCAAGATCCAGTGCGGCGCGCAATGGGTCATTCCGCAACTCGGCTACGACATGCGGAAGTTTCACGAGGTCAAATTGTTCCTGGACTGGGCGAATCTCTCGACGCCGATTATCGGCAATGTTTACGTGCTGAACAGGACGGTGGCGGGGTTGTTCAACAAGAACAAAATCCCCGGTTGCGTGGTGAGCGACGCGCTCGGCGCGCTGGCGGAGAAATACGCCGCCGGACCGGACAAGGGCCGGGCGTTCTTCACGGAGCTGGCAGCCAAACAACTGGCGGTGTTCAAGGGAATGGGTTTCGCCGCCGGCTATCTGGGCGGCATTCACAAGGCGGAGACGTTCGCGCAGATCATTGACATGGCCGAAAGCTTCGGCCCGGATGATTGGAAAGCATTCGCGAAGGAAATCCAATTCTCGAAACCGCAGGAGTTTTATCTTTTTGAACAAGACCCCCGGACCGGTCTGGGCAACAGCGCGCAGCTCAACCGCAATTACCTTCAATCGCTGCAACAACCGCCAAAGACGGCGAGCGTGACATTGAACTATCAGTTCACACGCCTGGTTCACGCGTTGGCGTTCACGCCGGGCCGCAAGTTGTTCCCGACGCTGCAAAAAATCTACGGGCGGCTGGAGCAAGGCGGCAGCCGGCGAACCCTGAAGGCATTGCACGGAATCGAGCACGCTTCCAAAGCGCTGATATATGGCTGCAAGGATTGCGGGGATTGCTCGCTGCCGGACACGGGGTATCTCTGCCCGCGCGCCTCGTGTTCCAAAACCGCGCGCAACGGTCCCTGCGGCGGCTCGGCTGATGGCCGCTGCGAACTGAACGACAAGGATTGTCTCTGGGCGCGCGCCTACGATCGCTTGAAGTATTACGGCGAATCCAAACACATGCTCGAAGGCCCGGCAGTTTTCGCCAACGCCGCTCTCGGCGGCACGTCCGGTTGGGCCAATAACTTCCTTGGGCGCGACCATCATCATGCCGCCGTTCCGGCTGCCACGAAGGCTCCGGCCAACGCTACGCCAAGGGAAAAGAAATCTTAACCCGGGAATTTCATGGACCGCACGAATCCGCGACCCGCCGTAGCCGCCGACGTGAGGAGGCGGATTCTCCGAACTGCCCGCCCAGTCCGCCTCCTTACGTCGGCGGCTACGATTTTCAATCTGGCTCTTACCGCAGAAATCTCGTAAACGTTTTTTCAACTGAAGAATATGCCTATTCCCAATCTGACCATCATCGGCGAATCCATCAATGATTCGGTGCCTTCCACCCACAAGTTTTATGAAGCCAACGACATTGGCGCGCTGAAAGAGCTGGCGGCGTCCCAGGACCAGGGCGGCGCCGGCTATATTGACGTCAACGTCGGCCCGCGCCCCGGCGCTTTTCTGGCGGAAATGGTGCGGCACGTTCAAAGCGTCACCTCCAAGCCGCTCTCGATTGACACGCCGGATCCGGCAATGGCCGAGGCCGGCCTCAAGGCCTACGACCGCGCGCGCGCGGGCGGACAGATTCCGATTCTAAATTCCATTTCGCCGCTGCGCAGGCAGATGTTCGAACTGACCCGGATCATGCCGTTCATGCCCATCTTGCTTGCTTCCGAGCGCGTGGAAAATGGAGTCGGCCAACCCAACCACACGGCCGAGGAAGTCTATCAGACCGCGCGGCAACTCGTTCAGGAAGCGGCCCAACACGGCATCCCGGTGGAACAGTGCATCATTGATCCCGCCATCGCTCCGATCGGCGCCGATTCCGAAGGCCGCTTCCGCTGTCTCATGGGCGCGATCCGAATGATTCACGATGACCCGTCGCTCAAAGGCGTCCACATGTCGGTGGGCTTGAGCAATTTCACGGTGATGATCCCGGCCAAGCGCGCCGACGGTTCGCCCACGAAAGGACCGCTGGAAAGCGCCTTTCTGACAATGGCCATGCCGTTGGGCTTGGACCACGTCATTGGTTCGGTGAAACGCAAATACGAACTGCTGCCGCCCGATCACCCGGCATTGGTCTGCTTGAATGATTGTTTGAAGCTGGATGGCTTCGACGTCATCATGCGCGTCCAGGAATATTACGCTTAACTTTTACAAAAGGAACCCCCCATGGCTGCCACGGCTGCACAACTGAACTCGCTGGAAATATCGCGCCAAACCAAACTACTGCCGATCACCAAAATCGCCGCCAAGCTCGGTCTCTCGGCGGACGATCTGGAGCTGTACGGTAAACTGAAGGCCAAAGTCGCGCCCGACCTATATCAACGGTTCAAAGATAAACCTGCCGGCAAGCTCGTCCTCGTCACGGCAATCACGCCCACGCCGGCTGGCGAAGGCAAGACGACCACCAGCATCGGTCTGACCGACGCGTTGAATCGGCTCGGCAAGAAGGCGGTTGTCTGCTTGCGCGAACCATCGGTGGGCCCGTGTTTCGGTGTGAAAGGCGGCGGCACCGGCGGCGGGCGCGCCCAACTCGCGCCGATGGAAGAGATCAACCTGCATTTCAACGGCGACTTCCACGTTGTTACCTCGGCGCACAACCTGCTCGCCGCGATGCTCGACAATCATCTGCATTTCGGCAACGCGCTCAACATTGACGAGCGCCGCATCGTCTGGCGCCGCGTCGTTGACATGAACGACCGGTCGCTGCGCAACACTGTCATCGGCCTCGGCGGCAGCGCGAATGGCTTTCCGCGCGAGTCGGGCTTCGACATCACGCCGGCGTCGGAAATCATGGCGACCCTCTGTTTCGCGGAATCGCTGCCCGATCTCAAACAACGCCTCGGCCGGATCATCGTGGGCTATTCCTATGAAGGCAAACCCGTCACCGCCAAAGATCTCAAAGCCGACGGCGCGATGACCGTGCTGATGCGCTACGGCCTCCAGCCGAACCTCGTGCAGACACTGGAAAACAACCCGGCGTTCGTCCACGGCGGCCCGTTCGCCAACATCGCGCACGGCTGCAACAGCGTCGTCGCCACCAAGCTGGCGATGCGCCTGGCGGACTTCACCATCACCGAAGGCGGTTTTGCCGCCGACCTCGGCGCCGAGAAATTCCTCAACATCAAATGCCGCAAGGCCGGCTTGCAACCCGACGCGGTTGTGCTCGTCGCCACCGTCAAGGCGCTCAAGTACCATGGGAACGTCAAGGTTGCCGACCTCCCCAAACCCGATGTCGCGGCGGTGGGCCGCGGGTTGGATAACCTCGCCAAACACGTCGAGAACCTTCAACTGTTTGGCTTGCCGGTGATCGTCTCCATCAACGTTTTCGCCAGCGACACCGAGGCGGAGATGCAGGCGATCCGCGACCGTTGCGCGCAACTTGGCGTGCCGGTGGCCACGTCGAGCCATTTTGCCAACGGCGGCGCCGGAGCGATCGAACTGGCGGAGGTTCTTCTCAAAACCGTCGCGGCGGGCAAACCCAATTTCCGTTTGCTGTATCCCGACGACATGCCGCTGCTGGAGAAAATCCGCACGATCGTTCAGAAGATTTACGGCGGCGACGACGTCGTGGCCGAGACCAAGATCGTTGAGAAGCTCAAGGGCTTCGAGGATGCCGGTTACCGCAATTACCCTGTCTGCATGGCCAAGACGCAGCTTTCGTTGTCCGCCGACCAGAAGCTGCGCGGCCGACCGCGGGGATTTGTTGTTCATATCCGCGACGTGAAGCTCAGTGCCGGCCCCGGTTTCGTGGTGGTGTTGCTCGGCGACGTCATGACCATGCCCGGCTTGCCCAAGGTGCCCGCCGCCGAAATGATGGACGTGGACGCAAACGGCAATACCGTGGGCTTGTTCTGATGAACCGCTGGCTCATTGCCGGCATGGGCACGTTGCTGCAACTGTGCCTCGGCTCAGTTTACGCCTGGAGCTATTTTCAAAAACAGCTCGTGGAAGGCTACGCTTGGAGTCATACGCAAGTCGCGTGCACGTTCAGCCTCGCCATCATGTTCCTTGGGCTATCCGCGGCGGCTGGTGGCGTATGGCTGCCGAGATTTGGCCCGCGCAAACTCGCCGTCACCGGCAGTCTGCTTTACGGCACCGGCTATCTGCTGGCGGCGCTGGCGCTGCATCTGAAATTGCTTCCGTTATTGTGGCTCGGCTACGGCGTGATCGGCGGCATCGGCCTGGGCTTGGGCTACGTCACTCCGGTCGCGACCGTGGCAAAATGGTTTCCCGATCAGAAAGGCTTGGCCACCGGCATGGTCGTGATGGGCTTCGGGTTTGGCGCATTGCTGATGAGCAAGGTCTTGGCGCCGGCGCTCGATTCCGCGTTCCCCAACCAACTTCCGGCGGTCTTTGCCGGCATCGGCTTGATCCTCGGCGCAGCCAGTTTGGTGGCGTCATGCTTCCTGCGCAATCCACCGATCACCGCCACGTCCGCAAGCGGCCATGAAAAAGTCCAATCGCAACTTCTGTCCCGCCAATTCGCGCTGATGTGGCTCGTCTTCTTCTGCAACATTGCTGCCGGCATCGCCATCATCAGTTTCCAGTCGCCACTGCTCCAGGATTTGTGGAAGAAGACCGATCCGCTCTTATCTCCGACAACGCTGGCGGC
>JALOTT010000032.1 GCA_025457745.1 Verrucomicrobiota bacterium | reverse complement strand
ATGGCTTTACCTCCATCGCGTCACCGTTTGGGAGGCGATGACCAATCTGCCCAAACCGCTCCGCGAACAACTCCGGCAGAACTTTACCCTTCAAACGCTCGAACTGGTCCGCAAACAGCGTAGCCGCGCTCGCCCCGTAAGATATGCGGCCCATTCCCAAGCTGAGGAACGGCCCCAAGTATCTCACGGGGCGAGTGAGAGCGCGGACTTCCCCGCTCTGACGAGCGGGGCTACTCAGAAGTTTCTTTGGCGGCTGACCGATCACGCGCTCATCGAAAGCGTCCTCATCCCGGCCAATCCGGCGCTTTACGGCGACGCCAGCGACCGCCACACGCTTTGTGTCTCCACGCAAGTCGGCTGTGCCTATGGCTGCAAATTCTGCGCGAGCGGTCTTGACGGCTGGAAACGCAACCTCGCGCCGCACGAAATCGTCGAGCAGGTGCTCGCGGTGGAGCGGTGGCATGAATCGTCCTCCTCCTCCTCGTCCTCGTCCTCGAATTCCGACGCCGAAGCGATTACGACGACGAGAACGACCGAAAAGTCGGTGAACAATATCGTTGTCATGGGCATGGGCGAGCCTCTGGCCAACTACGACAACCTGCTCAAGGCATTGCGCATCCTGAACGCGCCGTGGGGCGGCGGAATCGGTGCGCGGAAAATCACGATCTCCACCAGCGGCCTCGTGCCCCAGATTCGCAAGCTGGCCGACGAACCGGAACAGTTTCGGCTGGCGATTTCATTGCACGGGGCAACGGATGAAACACGTAACAAGATCATGCCAGTGAATCGCAAGTTTCCACTCAAGGAACTCACCACGGCGTTGGAATACTACCAATCGAAGCGCGGGCGCTTAATCACCTTCGAATACATCTTGATTCAGGGTGTGAACAATTCGTTGGATCAGATCAAACCACTTGCGGCGCTTGCGCGTCGTCTCAACGCCAAGGTTAACTTGATTCCTTACAACAAAGTCGAAGGACTGCCGTGGGAACGCCCTGCCGAAGCGACGTGTGAAGCGTTCCTCGCTGCCTTGGAGAAAAACAAGGTCGCCGCCACACTCCGGCGTGAGAAGGGTCAGGAAATTGACGCTGCGTGCGGTCAGCTTCGGTTAAAGACCGAGCGCAAATTGATCCGCCGGTAGGGCGCGCCACTCCGTGCGCGCCGTTGGTTGGACTTGGATTCGTGGCACGGCGCGCACGGAGTGACGCGCCCTACCCAGATCTTTCTTGAATTGTCCCTGCTTAGGCTTTCCGGTCGAAGAATGGATTCTTGCCGGTGACACTCAGCGGGATGCCGAGCGCCTGTTTGACCTTGTCGCCGAACAGCCGCAGGTCGAGGCACGCGCGGCCAATCGAATACATCACGCGATTGTCCACGTGAAACTGGCCGGCCATCGCCGCCGCGGAACAGGTCGCAATTCCCAAGTCAATCGAGTTGAACGCGCACACGCCCTTGGCGGCCTCCAGCGCCTCACAGGTCGCCTGCCCGCAGAAACCGCAGTTCAATCCCGCCGGGTTGGATTCCACACCGATGACGAGCAATGCCGGCGCCGCCGCGATGTTGTTGGCGTCGCGTTCCAGACTCGGACGGTTTTCAGCGCGGGCGATCTCCTTCATCTTGGCAATCACCTGCTGCTTCGTTGGCTCATCATCATCAATCGCCAGCACGCGGATGTTGTCAATGCCGCGCGTCTTCGGCGATGTCCGTGCCGCTGCCGCCATCAACGCGGCCACATGAACCGCCGCTTGCTGCTCCAGTTCGGGTGCTGTTTTCATATTCACTCGTCGTTACTTCGTTGCCGTCAGCAGTTCATTCACCTTCGCCATCACTTTGAACACGTCGGCCACGTAGAGCACGTCGGCCTTGCCGCGCGCCCAACCGCAATTGGCATCAACACTGATGGCGCGGCGGTCGTTGATGAAGCGCCAGCCCACGGTGTGCGGTTCTTCGCCATGGCAACAGGTTGAAAGCCCTTTCGGATGCCGCGGCGTCGAGCCAGTCTGCCCGATCTGATTAAGGTGTGAGAGGAACGGAAGCACCGCCTGACCTTCGCCGCCCAGATCCACGAGGGATTTGCTGCTACCCAGCGAAGCCCGGGTGAGTTTGAGAAAATCTAAGATCAACGTCTCTGCCTCGGGAACATGCGTTTGCCCGTCAGCTTGTTTCTTGGTCCAACCTGCGCCGGTGACGAAAAGCAATTGCGCATCTGGCCGGATCGTCTGCGCGTCGGCCTTCGGCTCACGCACTCCGAGCACCGAGGTCCGTTTGCACGCGTCGGGTAGATTGACGGCGACGGTTTCCACTTTGGCCGTGCCCGCACCACATTCACACGCCGGTTGGCTGCCGGGGTCAACGAGAATGAACCAGGGCCGCTGTGTGCGGGCCAGCGTCGCTTCCATGCGTTGGCGATAATACCAGCGATTGATCGCCGGTTTGCCGCCCGCGTCGGCCACGCCGGTCACGTGCGCGTCAGCGCGCCCACCCAGCCGTTGCGCCACGCCGGTCAGCACGCGATTCCAACGCGAGGTTGCCGGAGCAACCACGATGGTGGCCTGTGCCAATTTGCAAATGGCTTCCGCCCCGGCGGCATCCGTGGCGTAGCGCGATTGGCTGAACTCTGCGCCAGCCACGCCGAAATATTTCGTTGCCGGACAAGCGGCAATCGAATCCGCCGCGGCTTGGACGCTTTCGCCAACCAACCCAACGAACAGATTCGAGCCGGAAATGGCTTTGTTCAGCGTTCGCGCCGCGTGCAACGCTTCGCGTACAGACTTCGCAAGCGACCCGTCGGTTTCGGTGTGTGCAAGTAAGAGAATCGTTTCCATAAATTGATGCTTTGTAGCTGCCGCCGTGAGTCGGCGGAATCCGCGCTCTCACGAGCGCGGCTACGTTATTGTTTGATCCACTCCACAATCTCCTTCGCAATCTCATCCGGCGATTTGTCCTTCACGACTCTTGTTTCACGAAGCTGTTTGGGCAGCGCCACGCTGGCAAACGTCAATCCTTCGCCCGCGAGTTTCGTCGGCTTGGCCTTCTGCAACGCTGGCATCACGGTGCGCATGTTGGTCATGCCGACCTGCGGATTATTCTTCGGTTCGGGCAGATTGCCGGTAGCCCAGCCGAGCAACGCGGGTGGCCCGGCGCATTTCGACACTTGATGTTTGCCGCCTTCGATACGCTCCAGAATTTCCAGCGAACCGTCGGCGTTCACCTTGAGTTCATCCACGCCTTGGAACTGATCCACGATGCCGAGACGTTCGCCAACCATTTGCATTGTCGCGCCTGCACCGCGCGAGGCGGATTCCCAGCCGCCGAAGACGAGCAGCTTGGATTTGTCGAGACCGGGAATTGTCTGGATGGCTTCGGCCAGCGCGGCGGCGACTTCAGCGGCCTCGGTAAATCCGCTGGCCGGGCCGTCCAGCGCCACAAGTTCAAACGGCACTTTCTGCGCGACGGTCATCATCACCTGCTGGAGCTTGGCCTTCGGGCCGAGGCTGACGAGCCAGACCTTGCTGCCGGGTGTGTTCTTCGCAAGGTTCGCCGCCTCGTAAAGCGCGTGGCCCGCCCACGGATCGAGGACGGCGGGCAACATCATTTCATTCTTCAACGCCGGGCCAGCCGGCGACGTGATGGGTTCAAGCGTCTGCAACGGATCCGGCACGATCCCGGCGCAAACGACGATTTGATATGCAATACTCATAGATCAAGTTGACCACACCAACGCGCGAAGCTGATAAATCAGAGGGCGAAGCGCCGCGCTGTATGATCTCAATACCGTTAAAGGTCCTCTGGACCCAGACCGGTGTGTTTGGCAATACGCGCGAGCATCTTTGGGCCGATTTCTTCGCTGTCGTGAAAGGCGAAGACCACGTCAGGCCAGCCATCCCGCGCTAGAATCCGATGTGAAGTGCCGCGTTGGCGTTTGATGGTCCAACCGATATGCAGCAAGGCGGCAAGGACGCGCCGTGCTTTGGATGAACCCCACTGGCTCATGCCATGGAAAACAATTCTTCACCCAACGGCACAGGCTCACCGTGCTCCAGTCGGTCCGCCAGCACGCGCAACGCAAGCGCCTTGGCTCTGGCCATTGCATCGGCTTGGGTCTTTCCATAGGCAAGGCAACCCGGCAATTCCAGCACCTCGGCGATCCAGCGGCCATCCGCTTCGCGCCCGACCTCGATTTTCAGATTCATGGCTGAAGTTTAAGGTGATTTCCGCCCTCTGTCGAATCTGAAATCCGTAGCCGTGAGTCCTCTCAGAAAGAAAAGCTACTGAAAGCCGACGCGGCGGGTTCAAGCGTCGGCAACGGATCGGGCACGATCCCGGCGCAAACGACGATTTCGTATGCGGTGCTCATGCGGGCGGGGTTAAAGCGCACGGCGACAGAACCGCCAACTGGAAACTGCGAGAGATTTGGGGTCTGGCGCACCAGAAGAACGCGAGGAAGCCGAAGTGCGGCAAACATGTGGCCATCCGGCAGCTCTCCTGCTACGCTGCGCCACGTCATCGAATTGAATCATGCGCAAGAATCAGAACTTGATTACCCCCCGAAACTACCGGCCCCTCCTCGGTGTCACGGAGACTGAACACGCCATCAAGGCATTGAAGGACTTCGTCGAATTGAACCTGGCCACCGAATTGAACCTGAGCCGCGTGACCGCGCCGCTCTTCGTCAAGGGCGGCACCGGCGTCAACGACGACCTCAATGGCATCGAGAAACCTGTGGCATTTCCGATCAAGGACCTGGCCGGCGTGCGGGCCGAGATCGTGCAATCGCTCGCCAAGTGGAAACGCATGATGCTGGGCGAACTTGGGACCGAAGCCGGTTACGGGATTTACACGGACATGAACGCGCTCCGCCCCGACGAGACGCTCGACAACACGCACTCCATTTACGTGGACCAGTGGGATTGGGAGCGCGTCATCACGCCCTCGGAGCGGAACGTCGAATTCCTCAAGAAGGTCGTCCGCAAGCTTTACACGATCCTCAAGCGCACGGAGCATTTCGTCTTTGAGCGTTACCCGGCAATCCGGCCCGAATTGCCGGAGGAAATCACCTTCATTCACACCGAGGAGCTTCGGGCAAGGTATCCGAAGCTCACGCCGAAACAACGCGAGCATCGCCTCCTGCGTGAGTGCGGCGCGGCGTTTATCATCGGCATCGGCGGCGACGTTGGCGACGGCACGATCCACGATGGCCGCGCGCCCGACTACGACGACTGGTCCACACGCACGCCGGGCGGACGCAGAGGAATTAACGGCGACATTTTCGTCTGGAATCCGGTGTTGGAGATGGCCTTCGAGCTGTCCTCGATGGGCATCCGCGTGGACAAGAAAGCGCTGCTCCGGCAATTGCGCATTCGCGGCTGCTTGGCCCGGAAGGAATTGCTGTGGCATCAGAAACTTCTGAACGATGAAATGCCGCTGTCCATCGGCGGTGGCATCGGCCAGTCGCGCCTCTGCATGTATTTCCTCCGCAAGGCGCACGTCGGCGAAATCCAAACCAGCCTGTGGCCCGACGCCATGGTGGCCGCCTGCCGGAAACATCGCATCCCGCTGCTGTAATTCACATTCGCAGGGTGATCGCAGATTGGCGCAGCCGTGAAAAAAGCAAAAGCCCGGGAGCGGCGCAGGTCGCACCGTCCCGGACTGCTCCGTGCAAGACGGCTTACGCCGCTTTTTTTCAAAATCGCCCCGAGGTCGGCCTCGACCGTCTGGATGGGCATGAGATTGAATTTCTCCACCAGCACCTTCAGCACGTTGGGCGTGACGAACGCGGGGAGCGTCGGTCCCAACCTGATGTTCCGGATGCCCAGGTGGAGCAGTGTCAGCAGAATGGCCACGGCCTTTTGCTCATACCACGAAAGCACGAGCGAGAGCGGCAGGTCGTTCACGCCGCACCCAAAGGCCTTGGACAGCGCCACGGCAATCTGGATGGCCGAGTAAGCGTCGTTGCACTGGCCGACATCCAGCAACCGCGGGATGCCGCCGATGGTGCCGAAGTCCAGCTTGTTGAAGCGATACTTGCCACAGGCCAGCGTAAGGATGACGCAATCCTTCGGCACAGATTCGGCAAACTCGGTGTAGTAGTCCCGCCCCGTGCGTGCGCCGTCGCAGCCGCCCACGAGAAAGAAGTGTTTGATCGCGCCACTCTTCACCGCCTCGATGACTTTGTCGGCCACGCCCAACACCGCGTTGTGGCCGAAGCCGACGAGGATGGTTTTGTCTGGGCCGTTATCGGAGAATCCCGGCGCGGCGAGCGCGGCTTGGATGACCGGCGTGAAATTGCGGTCAGCAATGTGCTTTACGCCGGGCCAGCCAACCAAGCCGCAGGTGAAAATGCGCTCCGTGTATGTGCGCTGCGGTTCCTGAATGCAATTGGTCGTCATCAGAATTGCGCCGGGGAATTTCGCGAACTCGTTCTTCTGATCCTGCCACGCCCCGCCGTAGTTGCCGACGAGGTGTTTGTATTTCTTCAGGCCCGGATATCCGTGGGCCGGCAGCATCTCGCCATGCGTATAAATGTTGATGCCCTTGCCCTCGGTCTGCTGGAGCAACACTTCGAGGTCCTTCAGGTCGTGGCCGGAAACGAGAATGCACTTGCCGCGCACCGGCTCGACGCGCACCGGCGTGGGCACGGGATGGCCGTAAGCCGTCGTGTGCGTGCGATCCAGCAATTCCATGACGTGGAGATTGACCTCACCGCACTTGAGGTTCAGGCCGAGGAGCGCGTCCACCGTGGGCGCCGCCTCGGCGAGATACGCCAGCGCTTCACTGAAAAAGGCGTAAGCCGCGTCCGATTCCACGCCGAGCAACGCCGCGTGCTTGGCATAGGCCACCGTGCCTTTCACGCCGAAGAGCAGCAACTCCTGCAAACCGGAGGCGTCCGCCCCGAATTGATCGCGACGCGAAAGCACCGAAACGATTTCACCCTGGCCGACCAGACCAGCCCGCGTGGGCGCAGGCGTCCAGGTGGTTGGGCCATTCAGCGCGGCGCATGCCTGGCCAGCCTTCTTCGCGGCGGTCTCGTAAAGCGACCTGGCCTGATCGCGCACGGTTGCCGCCTGGCGGACCATGCGTTCGATGACGGCGACATCGAAATTCACATTGGTGACCGTCGTGATGAGAGCATCCAGTATAAAGCGGTCAATCGCGCGGTCGGCCGCGCCGAGTTGGCGGGCGCGGTGATTGTATTGCGCGATGCCCTTGGTCGCATGGACCAGCAGGTCCTGCAAGATGGCGGTTGGTTCATCCTTGCCGCACGTCGCGAACTCGGTGCAGCCGGTCCCTTTCGAGGTCTGTTCACATTGATAGCAAAACATAGTTTCGTGTTTCAGTTGTTTGGTGTTGATGCGCGCAACCGTTTGAACCATTGGTCCTGCGACCGCGCACAGTGACAAGATGCCAGGAACGGCGCGGATAGCTTTGACGTGGGTCAAGCTCCCGTCGTTTAATGAAAAACTAATTCCTGCCGGACGCAAGCCGCCCGTGCCAGCACGGAAGGCGATGAGTCCAAGCGTTTCCAGCGGATCAGGCTGCGACCTTTGCCAGAACGTGCGCGGCGGAAATCCCATGGAGTTTCACGATTTTATGCCGCGAGGTCTGGCCACGCAGCAATACCGCCGCCCCGCGCGGGCAATCCAAAGTTTCGGCCAGCAGCCGCAGCAGTGCCTCGTTGGCCGCCGCATCCACTGGCGGCGCGGTAACTTTTATCCGCAACTCATTTCCGAGCGGCTTCCCGATTTCGTTCGCCGATGCGCGCGGTTGGAGCTTGATGGCCAGCGACACGCCATCCGGTTGAACGGTCAGGAATCCCGGCAGGTTCGGTTGGGTCATAGTTCGCACCACGCGCTGGCGAATTTATCGAATTTATCGCCGTGCAATTTTGAATACAATGGCGCAGATTACCGGGCACTGACGATGAAGAATCCATTTCCCCTGGTGTGCTGCTGCGGACTGGTTGCCGCTGCCTTGTCTGGTTGCGTCTCCGAGCGCTTCAAACCCTCGGGCGTTTCTCCCCAGCGTGAAACGATCAGCGTGCCGTCCGCGCCCAAGCTGGACGAACCGGGCATCCTCGCCCAAGCGGCGGCCCAACCACCCGCTCCTGTCGGCAGTGGAGACTGGCAACCGTTGTTCGACGGCGAATCGCTCCACGGCTGGCGCGTGACCAAATTTGACGGTGGTGGCAAGGTCGAAGTTCGCCAGGGGCTGATCGCCCTGGGCGCAGGCGATCCGTTCACCGGCGTCAATTACACGAACGATGCGCCCAAGGTGAATTACGAAATCGCTCTCGAGGCCATGCGCGTGGGCGGCTCGGATTTCTTTTGCGGGCTGACCTTCCCGGTGCGCGATGCGTTTTGTAGTTTGATCATCGGTGGGTGGGGCGGGTCAGTCGTCGGCCTATCCAACGTTGACAGCATGGACGCCTCGGAAAACGAAACGACCCAGTTCATTGATTTCGCCACGGGCCGCTGGTATCATGTCCGGCTGCGCGTGACCGAACAAAAAATCGAGGCCTGGATCGAGCAGAAGAAGGTCGTGAACCTGACGAGCACCGGTCGGAAGATTTCGCAACGCTTCGGGGACATTGAACTTTCCAAGCCCCTCGGCATCGCGTCGTGGATGACGAGTGCCGCCGTGCGCGAAATCAAAATCCGCCATGTCACCACCCCGGATTCGCCGACGGAGTAAGCGGGCGCTTTCGGGAAGTGCCAGCAAGTCCTGCGGAAATCGCGGTCACTGGCAGCCAAGATGGCTGCCTCTACGTCGGACACACATTCCTTAATTCCAAGCGAGACGGCAACGGCTCGCTTTTTTTTGAGCAGACGCGGTTTGCCGGTGTCAGATTAGATGAAATGAAAATCTTGAGCGCATCCTGCTGGGTTTCGCTGCTGGCCGCAGTTTGCGCACTGGCGCAGTCATCGAACCGCGTGGCGTCAACTGCAACTTCCAACCTGCAACCTGCAACCAACTCCATGACCAACAAACTCACCAAACCCGACGCCGAGTGGCGCAAGGAGCTGACCCCGGAACAATATCGCGTGCTGCGCGAGAAGGGGACGGAGCGGCCGTTCACCGGCAAATACTGGGACACGCACGAGAACGGCAACTACAAGTGCGCGGGCTGCGGGTTGGTGTTGTTCCAGTCGGAGGCGAAGTTTGATTCCGGCTGCGGCTGGCCCAGCTTCTCCGCGCCGGTGGCGACGAACGCCGTTGCCACGCACGCCGACACGAGTTTCGGGATGCACCGCATCGAAGTCCTGTGCCCGCGCTGCGGCGGCCATCTCGGTCACGTCTTCGATGATGGCCCGGCCCCGACCGGGCAGCGGTATTGCATCAACTCCGCTTCGTTGAAGTTTGAAAAGGCGGACGCGCCGGCGGCGAAGCCGGAGGGGAAAAAGTGAATCGGCAGCCGCGTTGGTGACCACACGGAAGCTTTGGAAGCGGGTTGGGTGTCCGCGCCCTCACAAGCGCGGCTACGGTGTGCGGCTCACTTGACTCCCGCGAGCCGTAAAGACCCCCCAGCGGCTGCGAGTCAATTTAGCGCCACGCCGCGCCGCACGTAAGTCGGCAGGTCCAGGTCTTCGCCTTTGTGAACCGTCGGCTCGGTCCGGTCGAAACGGCCTTTGGTGACGATTTCCAGCGGTAATTGCGTTTGCTTCATGCGCGGCGCTCTTTTGCGCTGGCGCGCAGCGTTGCCGCCATGCCTGGCGAGGATTTCTTCGCGTTGCTCGGTCGTCAGCGTCGGCGTCGGCGGCACCAGCCGCGAAGGCGGACGCCGTGGCGTGGTTTGGTGCAGGAGTTCTGAGTCGAAGTCCTGCGTTTCGTCGTCCGCCGGGGCGCGGGCGTCTGACCTGTCCGGGCTGGGTTTGGCGGCCACCCGCGCGCCGTGCCGGGTGGCGATAATGGTCACGGAGAGACGCTCATGAAACGCCTCATCCACCGCCGCGCCCATGATGATTTGGGCCTTGCCGCATTGCTGGCTGATTTGTTCCATCACCCGGTTGATTTCGGCCATCGTCAAATCCGGCCCGCCCATCAAACTCACCAGCGCCGCGTCGGCTTCGGCCAGCGCCGCGCCGGCGTCGAGCATCGGGTGGGCGAGCAGTTTCTCCACCGCGTCGCGCGAGCGCGTTGTGCCCGCCGCCTCGACGGCTGCGAAGCAACTTTCCCCATGCCGGTCGCGCAACAGCCCGACCAGATCGGCAAAGTGAATTTGAATCAATCCCGTGTGCGCCAGGAGCCGCCACACTCCGCGCGCCCCTTCAATCAACCATTGCGAGGTGGCCGCGAACGTGTCCACCACGCTGGTGTTCTCGCCAATGAGCTTGAACACCTTCTGGCACGGCAGGCAGATGACGCCATCGGCGGCGGCCTTGAGTTGTTCGAGTCCTTCCCGTGCCAGGCGTTGGCGGCGGTTGCCTTCGCAATCAAACGGCAGCGTGACGAACGCCAGCGTCAAGGCGCCCGCCTTCTTCGCCGCGCGCGCCAGCACCGGGCTGATGCCGGTGCCCGTACCTCCGCCCAGGCCGGCGACGATAAACACCACGTCCACGCCGGCGCACGCGTCCTTGAGTTTTTGCAAATGTTCCTCCGCCGCCGCGCGTCCGCGTTCGGGGTCGGCGCCAGTGCCCAGGCCGCGCAACAGTTTCGTTTGCAAGTAAAGGGTGTCTGGCGTGGTCGTGGCCGCCAAGGCCGAGGCTTCCGTGTTCACGGCCACGAACGCCGCGCTGCCGAAATCGCCCTTGAGCATCTGCTCGGTCATGTGAACCCCCGCCGTGCCAACGCCAAAGATTTTCACGGTAATCGTCCTCGCCGGCGCGGGCGCCGGCGCGGGTGCGAGGTCTTGAGATTCGTTGTTCATAGAACGTGCGCAAAAGCAAACACACGACCCCCCTCTCCCTGCCCTCTCCCCTCATCTGATGAGGGGAGAGGGTGGCCGAAGGCCGGGAGAGGGGTACTCGTAAATGCCCTTTCTGTTGGTGATTGTCTTAACAAATTCACTTTAGTCTCGTTGCAGGATTCTCGCGAACACGCTCTTGAGGTTCTGCCCGAACGACGGGCGGCCCTCGCGTTTGCGTGCTTTGAACGAGCCGAACTTCACCAGGCCGATGGCCGCGGCGAATTCCGGCTGATCCAGGGCGGATTTCAGTCCGCTGATGGAATTGGTTTTGCCGATCATGACGGGCAGTTCAAAAACGTTCTCCGCCAGCCGCGCAATGTCCCGCACGCGCGCGCCGCCGCCGCAGAGAAAAACGCCGGCACGCAAATAATGCAACAAGCCAGCCTTGTCCACGTCCTGCGCGACGAGGTCGAACGTTTCCTCCAGCCGCAAGCCCATGATGCGGCGCAAGTGTTCCAGATTGATCACCTTGCCGGGGAAGCCCAGCTCGTTGGTCGTGGTGACGGTCTGCGCCTTGAGCGCGTCGTCCACAAATGCCGCGCCGTGTTCGAGCTTCAACTGCTCGGCCCGGCTCAACGGCACTTTCAGGCCGATGGACAAATCCTGTGTGACGTGGTCGCCGCCGACCGCCAGCACGCCCGTGTGCTTGATGACGCCGTCGGCATAGACCGCGTAATCCGTCGTGCCACCGCCAAGGTCAATCACCAACGTGCCCAGTTCCTTCTGTTCGTTTGTCAGCAGCGCCAGCGACGACGCCAGGCCGTTGAACACCACGTCATCCACCTCGAGTTGCATGCCTTTGACGAGACGGATGGCATTTTGCAGCCGGTTGTGATTGCCGTGAACGACGTGCATGTCCACCTCGAGCCGCGCGCCCAACATGCCCACCGGATTGGTCACGCTGTCCTGGCCGTCCACGAGGAAATGCTGGCGGATGGCATGCAGCACGGAATTTTCATTCGGCAGGTTGATGGCCTTCGCGTTCTTGATGACATCCTGAACGTCGTCCTCGGAAATTTCGCGGTCGGCGGAAACCACCGGATGCACGCCGCGATTGTTGAACCCGCGGATATGGCCGCCGGTGACGCCGAGATAAACGCTGCGGATCTCCACGTCCGCCATCTGCTCCGCCTCCACAATCGCCGCCCGCACGGCTTCCTCGGCCTCCATCGCGTCGTGGATTTCGCCCTTGCGCACGCCGCGCGAGCGCGACTGGCCGAGGCCGACGATGTTCAACGCGCCCTCGGCGTTGAACTCGCCGACGACGGCGCAGACCTTGGAAGTCCCGATTTCCAACCCGACGATGATGGAGGATGAATCAAACATTTTTCTTTTTGCGTAAAGTTTTTGGGAGTTTCGGCGACGCGGCGGGCGCGATGCTCGCTTCCAACCAGCGCGCCGGAATGTTGTTCGTCACCGCGAGATTCAGCGACGCGATGGACCGATGCGTGCGCTGGCCGAGGTCATGAATCTCGCGCCAGCGGCGGAGTTGTCGTTCCAAGTCCTCCAGCCCGAACGTCACTTCGCTCCCCTGCCCCGTCGTCACGACGAGAATTTCCGGCGCGGCCACGTCAATGCGCCGCAGCCCCACCAGTCCCGCCATGGGTGAGCGCGCAAATTCCACGATCAAGTTCAGCGCCGCCCGCACCTGCCGCAATTCCAGACGACGACCCGGCTGCAACTCGTGCAAACCCACGCCCGTGAGCACCGGCAACAGGTCGTCCGGCTGCGCCAGCGGTGTCGTGCGCTGGCGTGGATCCAGCGGCACCATCACGAAACCCTCCGGGTCGAGATGAAACACTGCGACCTCCACGCCGCCCCGATTGTTGGGTCGCGGGACGTTGACCTGCGCCACGGCCTCGCGCTCCGTGACGCGAATCCGCAGCGTGCGCGGCAGGACGCGCTCGACTGAAACCGAATCAATCAGCGGCACCATTTCGAGGTCGCGCTTCACACGCGCGAGGTCGAGCGCAAAAAGGTTCTGCCCGGGTCTCACACCCGTCCAGCGTTGCAACTGGTCGGCGGAAATCACGCCATCGGTCCGCGCGTCAATTTGCTGGATGGCGAACGCGCGGTTTTCATAAACGAGCCGGTCAAGCGTCCACTCGCCGACGCGCCACAGCACGTAAAGCCCGAACACCGTGCCGAACGCGACGCCAAACGTCAGCGCGCCCAGCCGCATCCGCGATTTGCGCACCTGGACAGAGCGCAGCTTCACGTCGAGCACACGCCCGCGGCTGTTCCGCTTGTTCTTTTGTTTTCGCCTAAACCACATGGTCAAAATAATTATGAAAGATGAAGGATGAAGGATGAAACCGGCACACTTGGGCAAAACCTACGTGGCAATCCAATCTCTTTTCATCATTCATAATTCATCATTTATACTTTCCGCTTCATCGCCAGATCCACCATGCGCCGGCACAATTCCACGTAGCCGATGCCTGCTGCGCCGGCGACTTTCGGTAACGAACTCGTTTCCGTCATGCCCGGCAGTGTGTTCACTTCCAGCACCACCGGTTCGCCGTTGGCGCGTAACATCACGTCCACACGCGAGTAGTCGCGACCGCCAATCGCCGCAAACGCGCCCAGCGCCGCGTCCCCGATGCGCTTGGTCGTCGCCGCATCGAACGGCGCGGGGCAAAAGTATTCCGTCATGCCGGGGGTGTACTTCGTTTTGTAGTCGTAAATGCCCGCCTTGGGCCGCACTTCGAGGATGGGCAATACCTGGCCATCAAGAATGCCGACCGTGCATTCACGGCCGGTAATTTTTTCTTCGACCAACACCTGCGAATCATGCCGCATCGCTTCCGCCAGCGATTTGCTCCACTCCTCAACGCGCTCGACGAATTGCAATCCCACGCTAGAACCCTGGCGTAGCGGCTTAAGCACCACCGGCGGATTCCAACCCATCGGCCAGCTCGCGTTCGGCTTGTCAATCACGGTGAACCGCGCCGTCGGCACGCCCGCCGCCATGCAGCGTTCCTTGGTGAGCGCCTTGTTGAAGCCAATCCGACTGGCTTCGGCATCACAGCCAGTGTAAAGCACACCGAGTTCTTCGAGCCGCTGTTGCACCGTGCCGTCTTCGCCGTAAGTGCCATGCAGTGCCAAAAACACCACGTCCGTTCCCGCCGGCAAAACCCAGGAATCATCGCGCGGATCAAGCTCGCGGACTTCGTGGCCAAGCGAGCGCAAAGCTTCGCCCACTTGCGCGCCGGAGCGCAGCGACACCTCGCGCTCGGCGCTCGGGCCGCCCAGCATTACCGTTACTTTTAATTTCCCAGCCACGCTTCTGTCAGTCCTCGCCGATGATTTCCACTTCCGTTTGCAATTCGATGCCGCGCTCGGCCTTCGCGCAACGCTTCACCAATTCAATCAATTCCAAAACGTCCCGCGCCGTAGCCGTGCCGTCGTTCACGATGTAGTTGCCGTGCTCAACGGAAACCATCGCGCCGCCAACGTGAGTTCCCTTCAAGCCGAGTTCGTCAATCAGTTTGCCCGCCGGAATGGCCGCCGGGTTCTTGAACATGCACCCGGCGCTCGGCGCGGCGGGCTGCGACTCCCAACGTTTATGGCTGAATTCGTTCATCCGCTCCTTAATGTCTTCGCGAGGGGCGGACTTGCCTTGGAACACCACGCCCAGCGCGATGTGATCTTTCAGCAAGGGGCAACAACGGTATCCGACCTGGAACAGCCCCGGCACGAGTTCCTGCACCGCGCCGAAATAATCCATGACACGAATCGCCTTCACCACGTCGAACGTCGCGCCGCCCATCGCGCCGGCGTTCATGCGAAGCGCGCCGCCCACGCTGCCGGGGATGCCTTCAAGAAATTCCAGCCCGCTCAAGCCCTGGCGTTTCGCCTCCGCCGCCACCTGCTTCAGCCTCACGCCCGCCCCGCAGCGCAAACAATCGCCGGCGATCTGGATGCGGCTGAAATTTGGATGCGCCAGGCAGATGACCACGCCGCGAAAACCGCCGTCGCGGACCAGCAAATTCGAGCCGCGGCCCAGCATGAAAAACTTCACCGCGCGTTCGCCGCAAAATTTCAACACGGCGGCGAGATCGGCTTCCGAGCCCGGCTCGACGTAAACATCCGCCGGGCCGCCGACGCGCAACGTGGTGCTTTTGGCCAGCGGCTCGTCGCGGCGGATAAGAGTCTCGCGCGACACGCGATCCGCGAGTTCGTCGGCCATTTTTCGTTCGGTTGGCATCGGGCAATCCAGGATGGCGGCCGTTTCGGTCATGCCGGCGTTGAGGCTTGCAACGGAGCGCGGAATTCATTCCGCGTGTCCTGCGTTCTTGGCGACACTCGCGGAATGAATTCCGCGCGCCGGGACACCGATTGCAAGATCATTTCCGCAATCTGCTCCGCCGCTTTCGGCGCGTGCCATTGGACGAGCCCGGTTTGAATGCTTTCGCGGACGGGAGTGTTCTCCACCAGTTCCAGCAGCCGACCCGCCACCTTTTCCGGCGTGGCGTCTTTTTGTTCCAGCAACCACGCCGCGCCGGTTTCGGCAAATGCGCGCGCGTTGTAAAGCTGATGATTATCCGCCGCGAACGGGAACGGCACGAGCAACGACGGCAGGCGCAGGGCGGCCAGTTCGGCCAGCGACGACGCGCCCGCGCGACTCACGGCCACCGTCGCCGCGCCGAGCGCCAAATCCATTTCAGCAAGAAATGGACGCACGACCGCGTTGACACTGTGCGTGGAGCAAGCCTGTTTCACTTTATCCGCGTCCTGCGGACCGGTGAGATGCAGCCATTGCCAGTGCGGGGCGCGCTTGGCCAGGATCGGCAACGCGGCCAAAATCATGTCGTTGATGCCGCTTGCCCCCTGACTGCCGCCCATGACGAGCACGACGGGTTTGGCCGGGTCGAGTCCGAGTGCAATCCGGCATGCGGCGACCCTGGCGGGGTGAGCGTCCTCGCGAGCCGGCTCGGCAGTAGCCTCGCCCCACCGAAACCCGGCGCGTACCGGCGTGCCGGTCACGGTGGCCTCGCGCACGCGCAAACGCGAAACGGCAGACGGGAATCCGACAAACGCCTGGTCCACAAACCGCGCGAGCCAGCGGTTGGCGCGACCGGGAATGGTGTTCGACTCGTGGAGAAAAGTTGTAGCGCCAAAACTTCTTGCCGCCAGAATCGGCGGTGCGCTGGTAAAACCACCCATCGCCAGGGCCGCGTGCGGCGGACAGGCTTTGAAAAGTTTCCGCGCCGCGCGCCACGATTGCCAGCAACCGCGCAGAAAGGCGAGGCGGCTGCCGCTTTGCAACGCGACGGCCGGCAGCGTGACGACTTCCACATCTTGAGCGCTCTTGACGGCTTGCTGGTCCACTTCTTTGGGCGAAATCAGGAGCGTGACGGCGCAATTGCGCTTCACGAGTTGCTCCGCCACGGCCAGACCGGGAAAGAGATGCCCCCCCGTACCCCCGCACGCGATGGCGATGAACGGTGTGGGAGGTTCGTTATGCATTAGAATTCGCAGGCG
>JALOTT010000324.1 GCA_025457745.1 Verrucomicrobiota bacterium | reverse complement strand
GAACTGGTTGCGCGCTTCCTCGATACGGCCGACGGATTCCTCGTGGCAACAAACTGCAAGATTGAATTTGGCCTCGAGGTTGTCAGGCTCAAGCAGCAGGACAGTTTGAAAGGCGCGAATGGCCTCTTCAAGGTTTCGCCGGCGCATGGAGGGCTCCTGAGGGGCGTAACCGCCCAGGGACATGCCGGGAGGGAGGATCTCCATGGGCTTGCCGCCGGTTGCCAGCGCATACAAGTCCTTTCCGGCACGCATCTGAAGACGGCTCTCAGAGAGTTTGGTGGGATAAACACCGCGCTTTGTATCACTTAACGCCACATCAATGGCAGATTTGATTTGGCGAAATAGGTTCTCGTCCGGTTTACCCCGAAAGGTCTGCTGCGTGGCCCGATCAAAAGCCCGGGTGATGCGAAGGTTCACTTCGACCTCAAATCCGCTGGTTTCCTGCGATTGAAAGAGCCCTTCGACAATCCAGAAAGCGGACTGGAGTGGCCGAACGTCGTTGGCAGGCGACTCCGTGGTCAATCCGGCCAGGTCCAGGCGGACCTCCTGGAGCAGGGCATCCACGTATTCACGCTCCAGGAGAGTGATTCTTGAGCCTCGATAGGCACTCATGAGATAGGACCTTAGCTGGGCGGGGAAGGCCGCCTGCCGGCTGTTAACACCAGCATCGGCAAAATGTCCGAGCGCCAGAAACTCCTTCACATCCGGTTGAGCCGCAGCCTCGCGCGCACGGCGAGTAAAACTTGCGAGGGCTTTGGCGACGAGCAACGGCTGATCAACGTCGCCAACGAGTGCAAGGTTCTGTATCACGCCGCTCTTGGCATCTACTAGTCGCGCAACGATGAAGTTGGTCTGAGTCAGGCGAACGGTGTTTCCCAGAAGAAACCAATCGGCCCGCACCAGCTTGCCGACGCGGATTGCGTCCTGCGCGCGGACCAAGCCGGACAGGCTGAGACTCATCTCACGCAACGCCAAATCGAGTGCTTGCCGCTCCACCAATTCCAAGCCGGACGCGCCGGTCAAGTTCGCGACGACCAAGTCCGCAACCTCGCGGTTGACGGCATCGTTGGGCAACCCCAGACCGCCAATAGCCAGCCGCACCGCGCGCGAGGTCGGCAAGGCAGGGATGGCGGCAGTCGCGCTTGTGGTCGGCGCTGAGCCTCGGAGTCGCGAGGCCGCTTCGGCCATCTGTTCCTCGGACAAAGCCGGAGAGTATTCGAGGGATTTCAAATACCAGTTCACGGATACAACCGCCAGCACACTCACCAGCAGCGCACCGCCGCCTATCAGGAGGATTCGTTTGTTCATAGTTTCTTGGATTTGGTTCAACTTTCGCCCCAACCGGATGCTGAGATTTGATCGTTACTCGGGCTCCTACCGGTTCGCCAACTTCGGCAGAAGCCGCTCCGCCACTTCCAAGGCGGCATTCTGCAACGCGGTCTTGGCGGCGGTTTGTTCCGCCACGTCCACGCCCACGCTCGTCTGGCGGTCCACGACGAGCCATTCGCCTGTGCGCTTGTGGGCTTTGAGTTCCACGCGGGATTTGCACGAGATCAGGTTGGGCGCATCTCAGTTTCTTGCAGGGTCGTAGGCGGTGTGAGGGAAGAGGAGGTGCCAGCGCTCATTGCGCCAGAAGGTTTCGAGGCACAGGAGGGCTTCGTCGCCTACCGTGCTCCAGAACTGCCCGGGCCGCTTGAAGCGGCACTGGCCCTGCCGACAGGTCGCTTCCACCGGACCGCTGGCCATGGGTTCGCCGGCCCGCTGCGCGGCGCGGTAGTCCATCCGGGCCTGATGTTCGTGGAAGTAGGCTACTTCGCGGGCCACGGTTGCCTGCGCAGGGCCTGCGGGCAACCCAACCAGGGCCTCGTCCAGTTGCCGGATCACCTTCACCGCCGATTCGTGCTTGAGCTGGCGGACCAAGGGTTTGATCCAGGCTTTGAATTGTTCTTTGTCCTCGCCCCAGAGCGCCCGGCCCACCGCGACCAGATGTTGCACGGCGTGATAGAAATCCAGGCGTTGTTTGGCCTGGGGCCAACGGTCGTCGGCCAGCCGCCAAATCCACACGGCACCATCGCCGATCACCAGCACGCTCGCCGCCTGGCCCAGACCCCGGCGCAGCGCCTCGGCGTGCAGTTGGTCGCGCAGGGCGTCCAAGCCCTGACGGGTGAAGACATAGCCGCGTTGGACGATGACGGGCCGGCCGCCGGCGGTTTCCCCGCGGTGATCGAGGCGGAAGACCGTGCCGGTATAGACCCAGTGCCAGCGTTCGGGTTCGTGGCCGCGCCGCCGCAACGTGGCGGTTTCGCCCCAAGCATCGCGCTCGCGGATGTTCCAGGCGTCCAGTTGAATGATCACTTGATAGGGTTCGAGGATCAGTTCGAGTTGCTTTTGTTCGGTGGCGGCTTGTTGATCGAGTTGGGCGCGGAGGCGTTGGGCGCGTTGGCCCTGGCGTTTGGCTTCGCGGTCGAGGGTGGCGGGGGGCAGCTTCACGCCGGCGAGGTGTTCCAGCACGACGCTGGCTTCAGCCACGGGCAGTTTGCTGGCGGCCAGGGCGGCCAGCGCCTGGACGGCGGGCGAGTAACCGGCGCTCTCCTCCAGACCGAGGGCCGTGTCGGCGGGCGTGCGCCACTTGTGACAGCGCTTGCAGTAACCGCGGGTGCGCTGAATCGTGATGTCCCCGAAGCGGGTCTGGAAGGTGCGGGCATGACCGGCGGAACAGCGCGTGAGGGGCTGGCCGCAGACGGGGCAGCGGCGGGGGGTGGCGTCGGCCTTGGCTTGGGCGGCACGCTGGGTGGTGGCGCGCAAGAGGGCCTGCACGTCGTGGGCGGCCTGGGTTTCGAGGTGGCCGAGGTTTTGATCGGCCGCGGCCAGGAAGCCGGTGAGGGAAGTCTCCAGCGCCACGGCGGTGCGAGCGGCCAGCACGGCGAGGGCTTCGGGAACGAGTGGGGTAGGAACGTCCGCCCGGACGGAACGCGGGGCAGTTAAAACGGGAGCGGTCGGTGCCATCGTCATTGTCATGCCGCCAGCTTACACGACCCTGCAAGAAACTGAGATGCGCCCGATCAGGTTGCCCTTGCACATCCCGAATGCGCTGAAGGCTTCGCCCGTGATTTCCACGTCCGCCTTCTCCGCCGATTTGTCGTCCACTACCTTGAAGCCGCATTCCTGCAACACCTTGCCCAGCTCCGTCTCCGCCGCCGGGTCAATCGTCTGCGCGCCGTAATGCCGCTCCGCCAGTTTCACGGACACCGACGGCAGAGCCTTGCCGTTGAGCGCTTTCTTGATCTTCTCCACCCGTTCCTCGCGCGGAACCACCTTGGCCACGAGTGTTTCGCCTCGCTGGCCGATGGTGGCGGCGATCTTTTTTGCGAGGTCGGTGGCGAGGTCGGCGATGGAGACGTTCGCGCCGCCTTTCACCAGTTCGCCATACACGCGGCTGGTTTCCGTGCCGATGAGCCGACTTTCGCCGCCGAATCGGCGGACACGGTGCCGGACAGGCCAAGCTCCTGTTCGCCCAGAACCTTCTCCAGTTCCGCGCGTTCCACGGTGATGAGATTCGGCTCAGCGGAGAGCGTGGCGTTGCCGTTCGTGGCGTTTTCAGCCTTGAAATCCAGCACGGCCACACGCGCCGTCTCTGCCCGCGCCGCCGGGAACTGCAGCATCAGCGCAACCATCAGGAGACAAAGCGGAGCCGACCAACATCGTGTTGCCGGTGAAAGATGAACTCCGTCAAACCGCTGTAGCTCCCGATGGTGACTGCGCTGGGTCATTTGGTTTATTTGACCAGTTTCGGTGACCCCCGCTCGGCCAGCTCAATGGCAGCTTTCAGCAACGCCGTCTTGGCGGCGACTTGCTCGGTGAGGTCCGCCGCCACGCGCCGCCGCCGAACCTGTCGCCGTCTTTGCTGCCGCTTGTTCCGCTCGTTCGTGATTCGGCGAACTTCGCCAATTACAATTATAAACTCGCCTGTGTCGAGATACGAATCGCGGTTGGCATCAGCCCGAATCCGCAGGGGCATCAGCTCCCTGTCGACGGCGAAATACAATGGGATCGTTGTCCACAACTGTTGCGCTTCAAGCCGGTTTAGCTTGCCGTCAGCATCTTGGTCGCACGTCTTGAAAATAACGTCCAAGTGGGCCTCCAGGTTCTTGTTTGAATTGTTCTGGATTCCCAGCGATTCCTCGTCGGCGAGCATTCGTGTCTTTTCGCCAGCATCCAGCTTGTGATCGTGGTTGGCGTCAAATTTGTCGAGCAAGGATTGGTTTTCCTTCATGGCCTCGGCGGCAGATTTCGCCCAGGGCGAATCGGGCTGGCGTTCGTTGAGATGTCCCGCCCACGCCTCCATTTGTTGCGGGTTGTTCGCGCCAAGGAGCCCGCAACTCCAGACGAGCAGGAGCATTTCTTCAAGGCTCGCCTTGCGGGGATCCGCATCACTGAGAAGTTCAAAAACCCGTTCGCCATCGCCGGCAAGGAATGCGTAGAGCGCCTGGTCGCGGCGGTTCAGATCCTTGATGAGCGCGGCGCGTTCGTCGGGTGCAAGCGTGAGGTCTTTCCACTGCGACTTTGGCACCGCAAGGAATTCTTCCTTCGACACGCGCAGCAGGTGATCGTCGCCGTAATAGGTGCCGATCCACACATGCTGGTCGGAAACGCCGAGGCTGGAAATCGTGTTTCGGGGTTGCATTGCTAATGCGGCAACGAGCGAGTGGCTTGGCTTGTGAACGAGGAGCAGCCGACTTCCAAAGTAGTTGTCCGTGCCGAGCCAGAGGTAATCACCGTCGTTCACCGTCGCGCGGACCTGGCCCGGGATGCGTGAATTCAGATGCAGCGGGTCAGTGATTTCGTTCCCCTTCAAACGGGTGACACAGCTCCGCCGATGTTCGAGTTGCAGTTTCCGCAGGCGCCCTTGGATTTGCGCCTCACAATCTTCCACCTGACGCTGCGAAATGGTTGAACCGCCTCCCCCAAAGCCACCTCCCATCGAATTCATCGGGCTTTCGAGGAATGATGGCGAGTTCCACGAGCGGGTTGATCGCGTCGCCGAGTCGTAGGCGTGCAAACCATTATCCGCACCGGTCCAGAAGGTTGGACCTTCCACGGCAAAGCAGCGCGCCTCCTTCACTGCCGGCGCGTTCGTCCATGCTTTGGTCGTGAGGTTGTAGAACCAAAGTTCGCCGGCCACATACGCGAGAGCCTGCTCATTGCCGGCCAGCAGAAATGGATAGCCCGTTCCGTGCGAAAGTTGGCTGACGGGCCGGTTCATGGCACTCCACCGAGACGTTGCCGGGTCGAACACAGCGATCTCGAAGCTCCCACCCGCCGCAAAAACGCGCGTGCCTGTGATTGCCAGAGCTTCGGGTTCTTTCATCGCCAGCCCGTCGTTCAGCCCGAACTTCCGAAGCCTGCTTTGCTTCAAATCCCAAACTGATACGGTGTTCCCTGCCAGCCACATCTGTTCGCTCCGAAATAGAAAAAACTCGATGTCAGTCGGGATGGAGCCGGATTCGTAAAGCGTCGGCTTGAGGTTGTCCGCGTCCAGACACCAGAGCCGGTTTCGCTCGGAGCGCGTTTCATCGGCAAGGTCTGGCTTCGCCTCACTCGAAGGCGATGCGCGCTCGTCCATCGCCAGAATCCACAACCGCCCGTCGCGCCAGGCCAGTTGCTTGACCTCCTGCACCTCATAGCGCGCGGGAAACTCAATCTTCTGGACCGTGGGCTTCAATTCCCCAGTGGGAAAGAGGGGCGGGTAAAGCCTGAACATGCCGTGAATGGACATTGAATTCCGGAGCCACGCCGGTGCGGGCACCATTTGGTTTGGGTTGGGCCGTGTGCTTGGAGGCGTGACGGCGACTGACGACTTGGCTGGCGAAGCGGCCGACAATCCGGTCGCGCCTACAGCTTGCGGCTTGACCGGTGGTTTTGCGGCAACCGGAGGTGCAGCGTTTGTCTTTGCAGCCGCGCCGTTCGCAACCTTCTGCTTCATTTGGGCCAGTTCCTTTTCCAATTCTGTCCTCCATCGGAACGCAAGTTCATGGGGCATCTCCTTTGGGAACCCGTGCGCCTCTGCTTCCACCAGCCAGGTGTGGGTGCCCTCCTTGCGCCATTGGTCATCGAGATCCATCTCCTCCTTCGAGTGCCATTGGGGGAACACCGCCACCACGTCATCAAGCGCTTCGATGCACGATTGGAACACGTCCCTGCTCTGATAGGGGAACGGCAGCCTGACCGTGAGAGGTCGCGTGCCGAAACGTTCGATGTAGTTCTTCCACGCCTGACTCCGGCGCCATTTGGTCCAGAACTCGTTCTGCACGTCGTGATCGAAATCAATCCACCAGCCATAGCGGCTGGTCACCCACAATACGCGGGCATCGGCGTTGTCCGGGTCAAAGAAGCAGGCCGTCTCCAACATGCGCACGCCCTGTGCGAGTTGCTCGCCTTCGTCTGGTCCTGAAGATCCTAACCTTCCATTCATCGCGGCATGGGCCCGGACAATTGAATCCGCTATCTGCCGCCTGACCGGTTCAGAATTCACAGTGGCCTGATGCGGCCTTGCGGACTCAGTGACCTTCTTCACGAGCCTTTGGAGAAGCGCAGACACTTCGACAGCCGGCCTTACCCCTCCCGAACCGAACGGAAGCGCTTCGTCCACCACCAGCGGTGCGCTGGCACCATCCCAGAGATTCAGCGTAACGCGTAATGTCTGCTCCCGACGATCACCTGCGGCCTTGTTGGATACTGAACTGGTCCCCCAGACATAAAGGTCGGCGGTTTGTCGCCAGGAGTCGCCGCTGGCTTCGATGATGCCATCCACGAGCATTTCCCGCTCATCGGTGGCCTGATACGCCTTGGGAAATTCTACGAGGCGAAACAAGCTGTTCGTGGCGGCTGCCTGCTCCAGGGCCTCGCGGAACTCCGGCTCAATTCCGTTTTGATCGTGCATCGGGAAGCTTCCGTTGACGTTCGCCAGGAACAAGAAGGCGACGCGGGCTTCGTTGGTCTTTGTCGTGCTTTGCTTTGTGTTCGTCAGCAACTGGCGCAACGCGGTCGCGGCAGCCTTGGCCTGCTTGCCGCCATAGATCGTCCCGCCGCCCTCGGCTGTTGGGAGCAGAATGGTTTTGCAGGCGAGGACATCGGCGTGTTCCAGATCGAGGATATGAAATGACAACGTGCGGCGTTCCTCGTCATCGGTTGCAAAATGTCCCTTCACCAGCCAGTTCGCGCCGAGCATCCTTCCACGGCGGACGGGAGAGGCTCCGCCGGCTCCCAAGGTTTCAGCCCACGCAAACTCCGTCCTGGCCAGGTTGATCTGGGAACGTTCCACCCATTCCACTGACGAGTCGCCTTTGAACTGGGCCTGCAAGAGACTGGTGAAATCCGCCGCCGCCTGAATGCTGCGATAGGAATTGTCTTCCGTGGAGAAGTCCAGCAGGGCGACGCGCGGGGCAGCCTGGCCAGTGGAAATGATTGCAAGTAGGCCGGTCGCTGCGAGCGTCATAAGAATCTGAAATTTCCTCATGGGTGAATCGGGGTTCACCTGTTGACCAGCCTCGGCAATACCCGTTCCGCCAGTTCCGTGGCGGCGTTTTGCAGCGCCGTCTTGGCGGCGACTTGCTCCATAAGATCCACGGCCACGCTGATCTGGCGGTCCACGAAGAGAATGTTGCCGGTGCTGCGTTCGCGGACTTTGATCTCCACCCGCGCCTTGCAGGAGACGAGGTTGCCCTTGCGCAGGCCTAATTCGCTCAGGGCTTCACCGGTGATTTCGATGTCCGCTTTCAGGCTGGTCTTGTCGTCGGCCAGCTTGAAGCCGCAGTCGCCGGCGATCTTGCCCAACTCGGTTTCCGCCGCGGGGTCAATCGTCGGGCCGTTAAGGTGACGCTCGGCGATCTTAATGCCCAGCACGGGACGCTGGTCGCCCCGGAGCGATTTCTTGAGCCGCTCCAAACGCGCCTCGGGCGTCTCGACTTTGGCGACGAGCGTGCCGCCTTTTTCACCTACGGTTGCCCCGATCTTCTTGGCGAGGTCAGCGGCAAGGTCGGCAATGGACGCGCTCGGGCCGCCCTTGACCATTTCACCATACACCCGGCTCGTCTCGGTGCCGCCGACTTTCGCCGCCGAATCGGCGGACACGGTGCCGGACAGGCCAAGCTCCTGTTCGCCCAGAACCTTCTCCAGTTCCGCGCGTTCCACGGTGATGAGGTTCGGCTCGGCGGAGAGTGTGGCGTTGACGAGCGTGGCCACTTTCGGCCCGAGATCACGCACGGCCTCGTCTTTCGATTCGAAGTCGAAGACGGCGATGGTGAGAATTTCCGGCGTGGCAGCTTGGGCGACTGGCGCCGCCAAAAGGCAGGTCAGCCACAAAAAGGCACAAAGGGCGCAAAGCGGCTGGGCTGCCACTGGCAATCGGAACCACGGATTCACACGGACGCGCACGGATTGCTGAGTTCGGATTTCGATCCGTGTCCATCTGTGTCCATCTGTGGTTAGAAGCATTTTGTTCAAGTTCATAATGTCATTTCAGTTTGAGGTTTCGGTTTCGGGCAAATCCAATGGGACGGGATGCAGGGCCAGTTCGGCGAGCTGGAGCAGGGTCAACTGCGCCTCTGGACTCTCGGCCAGATGCGCAGCGAGCGATGACTGCGCGACCACAACCGCGCCGCTGGCTTCGCGGACGAGATGGAACGACGGTTTCAATGGCGCGTGTTTAGGCGGTGGCGGTTGCAGCCAGACGACGGCCACGCCGCGTTTGGCCAGCGCGCGAATATCGGCGGCGAGGCTGGCGCGCATCTGCGATTTGGAAGCGAACGGGCCGAAGAGGGCGAGCTTGCCGGCAAACTTGTCCGTCCCGTCCTCGGCCAGGTCCTGGAACGGCACGGCGAGGGTGCGCAACAGCGGCTGGAGCTGCTCGGCGGGATCGAATACTCCCAGTGGCGTCTCGCCGGCGAGCGTCTGCAACCGGGCCAGCAGATTGGTGGGGAACACGCGGACCTCAGTCTTGCCGAGGACGGTGTTCGTGCCATCGAGCCACTGGACAAGGAAACGGGTTTCGGCGCGCACAGCGGGGAAATCGAGCGTGGCGGTCTCGAGCACGGTCTGGCCGGGCAGCACGGTCAACGTTTTCCAAGGACGCTCATAAAGTTGAGCGGCAGTGGCGCTGGTGGTCTGGTGAAGGCGCATGTGCAAGTCGGCCTTGGTGGTTTCCTTGCCAGGATTGCGGAACACGATCTCGATCCGCCGTTCCTCGCCGGCGAACGCCATCGGCGTTGTGTCCCCGGTCACCACCTGCAACTGCGCCAAGGCAATGACCGGCCACGCGCAGAGCAACGCGCTGACGATGAGCCATGGGCTTAGTTGAAGGTGATGGGTCATGGCTGCGACTGGGGCGAAGCGTCGCGGAGATTTTCAGACACTTGGGCCAAGTGTTGTGCCAGTTTGGACAAAGACTGGCGCGCTTCTTCCAGTTCGGTGCGTGTCATGTGCGCTTCGAGCTCTGCAAGCTGCGGCTTGGCGGAAAGCTCCACCGTGAGCAAGTCAGCCACCGCCGAGAAGGTCTCCGATTCGGGGATGATGGCCAGGCGGGCGGGCGTTTCATTGGTCTGCGCCCACAGGCGGGCGGTCAGGGCCACGGCCAGCACGAGCAGGGCTGGATTCAATTTGAAGGGTTTACTTCTCATGATGAAACCCCCAAAGAACGGGCGTTGATTCGCCACGGGCCGGCGACCGCGTCGGCGTCGGCGCTGGACCAGGCGAGCGATGCGCCCACGAGCAAAACCTGCCCCCGACCCGTCACCAGCACATCGACCAGTTCACCGTTCAGCCGGATCTGCTGGCCGCTGAAGGTCAGAAAACCGCGCGGGCCGCCTGGTCCGGTCACGCGGACGAAGACCGGTTGCGCAGAAGCCACATCGGCGCGTTCTGCCAAGACGAGCCGCGGTCCGGACGCTTCAAACACGACCGCCTGCACCTGATTGGGAAACAGCCCTTCCATCTCACGCAGGTACGTGCGCACGGTGGCCAACTCGTGAGCCGTCAAACTGGGAACCCGATGCCGCCACGAGCTCAACGTAAAACCAATCAGCAAGCAGGCGGTCACGGCACTGACCACGAAGGTGAGCCGGGCCAGTGTGAGCCGCCGCCAGCTTGGGGCTTTGGGCTGCGTCCTGCGGCGACTGCCACGCGGCAGGGCGGCGAGGACTTGCCGGGGGAAGTCTTCCCAGTAATCCGCCGGGCGCTCCGGCACGGGCGCGGCCTTCAGGAGTTTGTCCAAGTCAGCGTTGTTCATGGCTCAGTTTGCCGGGGTTGAAGGTCGGCCAGCAGGCGTTTGAGTTTGGCGCGGGCGGCAAAGATGCGCCACGACACGGTCGTCTCGGAGCAACCAAGCACGCGGGCGGCTTGGGCGTGGTTCAGCCCTTCGTAAACCGTCAGCATCATGGCGGCACGCTGTTTGGGTTTCAACTGCATCAAGGCTTCTTGCACGCGGTGTAACTGGGAGTCGCCGGGTATTGAATTGCCAGTTTGTTCGCGCCCCCATTCCTCGTGCAAACGGGTGCGACGTTCATCGCCTTTGCGCCAGTTCAGGCAACGGTTCACAGCGGTGCGATAAAGCCAGGTGCCGAACGAGGATTCGCCGCGAAACTGGTCCAGTTGCTGGTGCGCCTGGATGAACGTCTCCTGGGCCAAGTCCTCGGCGTCGGCCAGCGAACCGGTCATGCGATAAGTGAGCGCGTGAATCATGCGTTGGTGCGCGCGGATGAGCGCGCTGAAAGCCTCCGTATCGCCGTTCCGGCTGCGCAGAACCAGTTCCCGTTCATTTCCCGAAGCGACCATGCGGCTTCTTTTAACTGAATTGACAACCGCCGACGACAAATCCTTTGAATTATTTCGCCTCCAACGTCACCGGGGAAGCTTGGAGCGGTGCGCCAGCCGGAATTCAGGCGCTGCCGAGGCGAGCCGTGCGGGAGTCAGCGAGGTGTGAAGAATTCCGCATGCCTATTCTCGCCTTGCTGTTGGGCGGGGAGGACGGGATGAGATTTCGTTCGTGTTCATTCGCGGCCGTTCGTGGTTGAATTCTGGCGTGGACGACGAGCCGATTGAACTGCCGATTGACGGCGTGCTGGACTTGCACACGTTCCAGCCGCGCGAGATCAAGGACCTCGTGCCGGATTACCTGGCCGAGTGTCAACGGCGCGGCATTTTGCGCGTGCGCATCATACATGGGAAGGGCATTGGCAACTTGCGCCGCACGGTGCATTCGCTTCTGGCCAAACACCCGGAGGTCGTCGAGTTCACCCTCGACCATCCTCAATTCGGCGGCTGGGGCGCAACGCTGGTGCGGTTGAAGGCCAAGACGCCGCCCGCCGGTTGATCGGGTCAAGCCTCGGCGGTTCGTTCTCCAAACTTGCCCTGACTGACCAAATCCTTTATTTACCCCGCATGGACTCCCGCGAAGCGCTCATCGCGTTGAATCTCATTGAAGGCGTCGGCCCGGTGCGCGTGCGCCAACTGCTCGAACATTTCGGCGAAGCGCCGGCTATCCTCGGCGCTTCCCGCTCGCAGCTTCTCCACGTTCGCGGCATCGGCGAGGACACGGCGGACGTGATTGCGGGTTGGGAGAAAGCCGTTGACCTCGCGGGCGAATTGAAACGCATCGCCGAATTCGGTTGCCGCGTGGTGATTCAATCGGACGAAGAATATCCCGCAATGCTGCGGGAAATTTACGACCCACCCATCGCGCTTTACGCGAAAGGCGGGTTGAACGCGAAGGACAAAAACGCCGTGGCGATGGTTGGTTCGCGGCAGACAACGCATTACGGCATCGAAACCGCGCGCAAGCTGGCGTATCAACTGGCCTACGTCGGCGTGACGGTCGTGAGCGGTGGCGCGCGCGGGATTGACACCGCAGCACATCAGGGCGCGCTCGCGGCGAAAGGCCGCACTGTCTGCGTCCTCGGCACGGGCATCAACATCGTCTTCCCGCCGGAGAACAAGGATTTGTTCGGGCGCATCGCGGAGAATGGCGCGGTCATCACGCAATTCCCCTTCAATCGCAATGGCGACAAGCAATCGTTCGCCATTCGCAACCGCATCATCGCTGGCATGACGCTTGGCACGGTCGTGGTCGAGGCCGATTTGCACAGCGGCGCGCTCATCACGGCGAATTTTGCAACGGAATACGGGCGGCAGGTATTCGCCGTGCCGGGGCGGATTGATTCGCCGCGCAGCAAAGGCTGTCACGACTTGATCAAGAAAGGCGCGAAACTCTGCGAGGGCGCGGAGGACATCTTGAGCGAGTTCGAGTATTTGTTTCCGGCGAGCAATAAACCGCCAATATTGAACGAGGACGGCACGCTCCCCGCGCTGGAATTGAGCGAGAACGAGCAAAAAGCTTACGATGCGGTGAAAGCCGGCGATGAAACTACGATTGACGAAGTCATCCGACGCAGCGGCCTGCCGAGTTCAGCGGTAAGCGTGGCGCTGTTGAGTTTGGAGATGAAGCGGGTGGTGAAGCAGTTGCCGGGAAAATTGTTTGTGAGGAATTGGTAAGCGGTAGGGACGCGTTCCACCGCGTCCCAAATTCATTGGAATAACGGGGACGCGGTGGAACGCGTCCCTACCAACTCGATTACATGAAAATCATTCGTTACCAGGACAGTCGGGGAAACATTGGCCACGGCGCATTGCAGGCGGACGGCTCGGCATTGAAACTCGCCGGGAATATTTTCGACTCGCCCAAGCTCACGAACGAAAAGGCCGACATGGCGAAGCTGCTCGCGCCGGTTCAGCCGGTCATGATTATGTGCATCGGCCTCAACTATCGCCGGCACGCGCAGGAGACCAATGCGAAGATTCCGGAGTTTCCAGTCTTGTTCTTCAAGGGCCTGAATACGCCTCAGAATCCCGGCGACCCGATTCTTCTGCCGACACACCTCAAGAGCAACGAAGTAGATTACGAATGTGAACTGGCCGTCGTCATCGGCAAACGCTGCAAGAATGT
>JALOTT010000323.1 GCA_025457745.1 Verrucomicrobiota bacterium | reverse complement strand
CGTAGGTTTTGCTCCAAGACTGGCCCAGTTTATCAATCATCGTCACCACATTGCCATTGGCATCGAAAACATTCGTGACGCTCTGACCGAGCGGGTCTGACGCGGCGATGAGGCGGTTGGCCGAGTCATAAGAATTGGTGGTGGTATTGCCGAGGGCGTCGGTGGCCCGATCCAGTTTGCCGCGCGTCGTGTAGAAGAACCGGTTGGTGGCGCCGGCGCGGTCAACCGTCTGCGTGCGCTGATTGGCCGCATCGTAGAAGGAAAAAGTGAACTGATTCTTCGCGTCGGACGCGGCCAACAGATTGCCATTCGCATCGTAGGTTTTGGTGAAAACGCGCTGAATCGGGTCAACCGTGCGCAGGACATTCCCATTCAGGTCGTAGGCAAACGTCGTGACTTTGCCGAGCGCGTTGGTATGCGCCAGCTTCCAACCGACTTCATTCACGGCGAAAGAATTTGTGTTTGTCGCCGGATCGGTCTGCGCCACTAAAAAGCCGTTCGTGTCGTAAGCAAAGCGAGACGTGTTGCCATTGGCGTCGGTGGTTGTTTCCACGAGGCCGTTGGTGCGGTACGTGTAACTGACCAGCGTGCCGCGATCGTCAAAATGCCGGAGCAGGTTGCCGGTGTTGTTATCGAGCACGTAATGGTTGGTCCAGCCCAGCGCATCCACTTCATTCGTCGCTTTGTTGAAGAAGCCGTGGAACGCCCAGCGCGTAATCTCGCCGAGTTCGTTGGTACGAGCGATGACGTTGGCCCGGGAGTCGTAGCCGAAACAGGTCTTCCAGCCGAGGGGCTCGGTGATGGACGTGCGATTGCCCCGGTCGTCGTTGGTGTAACTGGTGATGTTCGTCAGCGGGTCTTGCTGGGCGGTGATGCGTCCCTTGCGGTCGTAGGTTTCGATCCATGAGTTTGTGCCGGGATCAACGCGCGTGATCTGGCGTTTGCCCGGCACGCCGTAGCGTGTCGCCGTGGCGCGATTGAGCGCGTCCACTTCGTTCGTCTTGCGCCCGTATTGATCGTACTGAACAAACGTGTTCGTGAAGCCGCGCGGGTCAATAATGCGAACCAAAGGCCCATTTGAGGGATTGGCGTATTGAAACTGCCAGGTGGTGCTGACGGCGGTGTAGAGGCCGGAGGTGTTGGTGATGGATTTTGAAATAAGCCGACGATTGGCGAAGTCGTAGTTAAAATTTAGCGACCAATTTCCAAAGGTGACATTGGTAAGAAGTTGTGACGAATAGATGAACGTGTAATTGCCGGCGGCAGAATCAGTCACATTCGTAACCAAACCCAGACTGTTGCCGCTAATCGTAACGCGGTTTGTGTTGAAGTCTCTGATTTCCAGCAATCGGCCGTTCAAGTTTTCATTCCCATACTCTGGGCTGCGAAAGCGATACACCAACCGGTCGGAGGTCGTCCATTCGTAGTCATCATCCAGGTTGTTTAGCCTGATCAATTCCCCGCGATATTCTTTATGGCGCGTGAAATAGATACTGGCGTTTGTGGGGCTGCGGTCCCAAACCTCTGTCGCCCCATCCCAGGTGATGAGATTCAAGACCGTCGTTTTTTCCCCGCGCACAAGACGAACATCAAAAGTGTGACGCCAGCCCCGTCCGATTGAGCGTTTGTCATAGGCATCACCACTTCCCCCGTCTGGCGGCAACGCACTGCTATAGCCATAAGCGAACTGGAAGGCGATGCCAGGGGTGGGTCGGGCAAAAGCGGTTTGCGACCATGAGAATGCTCCCGAAAGCGGGGTGATGGCATCTGAACCACCGTTCTTGCGTGAATCGTATAGCGATTGTTCGCCAGCTTGGTCGGTTTCTTCAAAGGCCAAATTGTCAATGCTGGGAAAGGCGTTCCCAGAACCCGCCGCGGCACCGGCCACAAAGTTTTTAAGCCAGTCTGCGGAATTGGTGGACGCTCCAAGCTTGTAATAACCTTGAATTTCAGGATTGGATCGCTGGTCGCCAAACATGTAAGCGCGGACATCGGTGGCCTGCAAATAGTATTTGTAGATGGCAACCTCTTGAACTTCGCCCCAGAGGTATTTGCCGCTTCCCCATCCCCCAATCGTAATGCCATTAGTAACCGATGAATCACCGGATGCCCCAGTGCCCGGTGTGGTCACGGTCTGCCCATCCACATAGGCATAATAACTTCCGCCGGACATGGCTACGGCGACGTGATACCACCGATCAATGAAGGGCCTGGAAATCAAAGTCTGGCGATATAAACCGGCTGCGCCCTTGGCGGTGAACTCCACCGCGCCGGTTTCCGCGTTGAAATAGAGATTGTAAGCGTGCGTGTTGTTGGTGGTTGTGCTGCCGGATTGGTTGACCAAAATCGTCATGTCGTTGTTGATGGTCACACCGCTGGGGATCGAGAACTTGAACCAGCACATCACCGTGAGATCGCCATTGGCGGCACTGCGGCTAAGGCTGCCGGTTGAATCCGGGATTTCGATGCGGGCGTTGTTGGTGAAGATGGCGGCGGGTGCAGCAGAAGTCAGAAGCCAGAAACCGGCAAGCAGCAGGCAGGCGCGAGAAATAGAAGCACGGCTCGCCGGGCGTCTCGCCCCACCGGGCTTCAAGAATCTGTGTCCATCTGAGTTCATCGGTGGTTAGAGCTTGGCAGCCGCGAGTTGCTTCACGTTGTTGCAGCGGACGATGCGGAAAGCCAGTGACGAGTGGCGAGTGGCGAGTGGCGCGTTGTTCACGAGGACGACTTCGGCGCGGAGGCCGTTACGTTCCATGCGGAAGGCGACACAATCTTCCGGGTTCACGCCGGCTTGCTCGGCCCAAGTCTTGGCTTCGACGGGAAACAGATTGGTCAGCGAGCCGAATTGTCCTTCGCGTTTGAGCACACCAATGCCTTCGGGAGAAATCTCGTCATGCAATGCTTTGGTCAGGAATTCAATCTGCTCGGCGGAAGTGCGTCCACTCACGGCAACGGGAAGGACGACGGTTTTCAGCAGTGAATCCGCGTTGCCGGAGTTCAGGGCGGCAGCGAAGGTTTCAATGGCTCGACCAGAATTCCGGCGCGGAGCATCGCGCTGCCACAGGAAATATGCCGCCCCCGCCGCAAGAACAATCACGGCCACAAGCGCAAGACAATGCCTGATTTTCACGCGCAATCCCTTCTGAACTGGCTTCATATTGGCAAAGCAAAGCCGGGAGACAAGGTTTTTCTGCCGCAAAAACCGAGCAACTGGACACGCCACCAAGGTAGTGGGGCAGCCGTCTCGGCTGCCACTGTCTCGACGACCGTCCCGGTTGCCGAAAGTTGCGGCATTGACACCAACCGAGACGGTCGGTGCGACTTCGCAAGCGGGACGCTCGCGCCACTACGTCGGGCTAAAGGCGTTCCCGCCCGCCGTAGCCCGTATCCAGGTCGTGCCAGAACTCGATGTCCTCCTCGTCCTGCTCCCAGCACAGAAAAACTTCCCGCCCGCCGATGATGGCCGGGAAATCAATCAACCCGCGCTCAACATCTTTGATTTGAATTTCCCGTTTCTGAAATTCCGCCAGCACTTCCTGCATCCCCGCCAACGTGCGAATCCAGGTGTTGACGAGGTCGCCGCCGACGTCGTGGCCGGGATTCATCAGCGAAGTGAGGCGCTTGTCGTAACGCTCCAGTTCGTGGCGGAGTTCGTTGAGCCGTTTGAGCCACGAACGCACCCGCGGCAGCAAGGCCCGCGCTTCTTCAAGCGTGTAGTGTTTTTCAAAGCGGTGGACCATGAGTTTCAGTTAGTGTTCGAGCGGTGAAGGCAGCGTGGCAAGGACGCAACCACAGGAGCGCGGAATTCATTCCGCTTCGCTGTGCGAATTCGGCAGGCAACAGGCGATTTCGGAAACGATCCAACGGGCGGACGGTGAAGCGGAATAAATTCCGCGCTCCCGAATCCTTGCGGCGCGCACGGAGTGACGCGCCCTACCCTTTGATGCTGCGGATTCATTCAGGCTTCGGCGCTTCCAGCTTTTTCTGCACAGCGTCATTCTGCTCCACCGACAACGATTTGCGCCAGGCTTCGCGGGCTTTATCCATTTCGTTAAGCGCAGCGTAAATGTCGCCGAGGTGATCGTAAAGCGTCGCGTCCGGCTCTTTGGTCAACTCCGCAGCTTTGAGCATGTAATCAAGCGCCTCCTTCGGCTGGTTTTGCTTGAACAACACCCAGCCCAGGCTGTCGAGAAAGGCGGCGTTTGTTGGCTCGGCCTTGACTGCCTGCTCAATCAGTTCGCGCGCCCGATCCAGCTTCTCGCCACGTTCGGCCCACATGTAACCGAGATAATTTTGCGCCTCGGCGAAATCCGGCTGCAGCTTGAGGCATTTCTCAAAATAGCTTTCCGCCTGAGCGCGGTCGCCCTTGCGTTCGAAGGTCGCCCCCAGTTGAAAATAAAATCCGTGCGTGAGGCGCTTCGGCTCCGTGGCCTGCGCGATGACTTCGGCAATCGTGAAATGGTTGACAGCCTCAATGTAATTCTTTTGCCAACTGTGGGCGGTGCCCAACCAGTATTCGAGAACGAAGTTCGACGGAAATTTCCGGCGCGCCTTGTCCAGCGTCACCAATGCGGACGCCGCGTCGCCGGCGGCGAGTTGCACGCCCGCCAGATTGTAGTAGGCCTCCTCGAAATCGGGGGCGAAAATGAGCGTCTTGTTCCACGACTCCGCCGCCGCCTTCCAACGTTTTTCATCGTGGGCGATGCGGCCGAGCAGGTACCAGGCCTGGGCGTTGGACGGATCGTTGCGCACCAGGGCTTCGAGTTGCTCAATCTGGCGCTGGTGGTCGCTGCCGCGCAGGTAAATATTGGCCAGCTTCGCGCGCAAACTTTCCCGCACCAAGGGCCGATCGGCGAACTGGTCCACCAGGCCGAGGTAAAGTTGCGCCGCCGCGTCCGTGTCGCCCAGTTGATAAAATCC
>JALOTT010000322.1 GCA_025457745.1 Verrucomicrobiota bacterium | reverse complement strand
CATGGCCCGGTGGTCGGCCATAGTCTGGCCACCGTCATTGATCGGCTGATCTACGTCGTCCCGTCGGTGTACAGCCACATGAGCATGAGTTATCGCTATTCGGTGGCCCGGGTCATTGGTCAGTTGATGCATCTGGATCCGCCCGGCCAGCGCCGGACCATCATGCTCATCGGCCCGGGGCGCTGGGCCACTTCGATGCCCTCGCTCGGGGTGCCGGTTTCGTTTGCTGAGATCAATACCGCTTCGGTGATATGCGAACTTGCGGTGATGCACGAAGGCCTCATCCCGGACGTGTCGCTGGGCACCCACTTCTTCAATGACCTCGTAGAAATGGACATGCTGTATCTGGCCGTCTCGCCTAGCCCGGCCGGGCCTGAGTGGAACGAGGAATTCATCCGCCAGCAGCCCAACCAACTCGCCAAACTACTGCCCTCGGCGGGCGACTTGGCGCACGTGTTGTTGGTGGTTGATTCCGACACCGCCAACAACGGCGGGGCGATCTTCCTCAACGTCGATTCCATGAAGCAAAAGGGCGTCTGCTACTGGGGTGACAAAACCTGACTTCCGGCGTTTGTCTGTGGTAAGATCCGAAGTGCTTTGCGACCCGATCGCCGCGCGGTGGTGTATGGTCAAGGGCACAAACTGACCGGCGCTGTGATCTGCCATGGCGACAAACCCGGGCAAATTTTGTTGCTTGGGAAAGCGGCTCCAAGAGGCATTGACCCGCATGATTTCACAAACTATTGCGGAGCGCCGGTCCGTGCCCGGCTTTACGGCCTTCCCACACCCAAAGCCGGTCACAGGCCGGCGCTCCACCCGGTCGGCAATTTGTGCGGCTTGTGAAAATGCGGGCCAGGCGCTACGCGTCGCGGTGAAGGGTGCAGCGACAAATGGACGGTTGGTGGACTTCTTTCGCGTGTTATGGAGCGCGGCCAGCCATGTCCGCAACACCTGCGTCAATGTTGAACCTGTGAACAAGGCTGTCCGCGCTCCTTGCTCTCGTCCTCGACAGGCGGCGCATTCGTTTGGTACCGTCCGCCCGTGAATTTTCTGGTCACTGGTGGCGCTGGTTTCATCGGCTCGCATGTGTGCGAGCGATTGCTTCATTCCGGGCACGCGGTGTGGGCGTTTGACGATCTGAACAATTTCTACGACCCGCAACTCAAACGCCGCAACCTTCGCGAAATCCAATCGCTCGCCAAACCGTTCAAGTTCGAACAGGGCGACCTCACCGACCGCGCGGCGCTCGACGAACTGTTCGGTCGTGTGAAGTTTGACCAGGTCATTCACCTCGCGGCGCGCGCCGGCGTGCGACCGAGCCTCGAAGAACCGGCCCTTTACCAGCGCGTCAACGTTGAGGGCACGGTCAATGTGCTGGAAGCAGCCCGCAACAACGACGTGAAGAAAATCACCATCGCCTCGTCGTCGTCGGTTTATGGGGTGAATGCGAAAGTTCCCTTCAGCGAGAGCGACCCGATTTTTTCAGCCATCTCGCCTTACGCGGCCAGCAAGCTGGCGTGCGAGGCGCTGGGCCACGTGTATCACCACATTTACGGCCTCGACGTCGTCATGCTGCGGTTCTTCACCGTCTATGGCCCGCGCCAGCGGCCCGACCTGGCGATTCACAAATTCGCCAGGCTCATCCACGCCGGGAAACCGATCCCCGTTTTTGGCGACGGCAGCACGGCGCGCGATTACACCTACATCACGGACATTGTGGATGGGGTCATGGCTTGCACACAGAAGGAATACGGCTACGAGATTTTCAACCTTGGAGAATCACAGACCGTGAAACTCAGCCGGCTCATCGAATTGATCGAAGTCGCGCTTGGCAAGAAGGCGAATCTCGACCGCCTGCCGCCGCAACCCGGCGACGTGCCCATCACGTTTGCCGATGTCTCCAAGGCGCGCGCCAAACTGGGCTACCACCCGCGCGTCAAGATCGAACAGGGCATCCCGTTATTTGTGGATTGGTTTTTGAAAAGCAACCGCTAGACTTCCACCATGAATCCGTCCGCCACGATTACCCGTCCGACGCTGTCGCAAGCGCTCGTCGCTTGGAAAAAAATTCTCGCCGAGCGCAAACTCGCGACCGACCTGCTCTGGATTTTCGAGGAGAACCTCTGCTTCGAGACGAAACCCGACGTGCCGGGCGGCGTCCACATCGGCTTTCAGACGCGCTTTTCGCCCGTGCCGCAGGAGGCGCTTGACATCGCCTACGAACATTTCTGCGAATCGGACGCGCGCATCGTTTTCTACCGGCTCGGTGAGAGCAAAGGGCGGTCGGTCTGCATCCTGCTGGGTGACGCCTGGTTCGGCGAGAAGAAGGAGGGCGACGGCTTCGTGCTCCGCAACGATTGGGGCATCTCGTTTCATCCGGGTCAAAAGCTCGAGATCGAGGAAATCACCGACATGCGCCGCTGGATTCGCCGCCTCCGGCGCGAACGCCCGCTGCACGACGTGGACTTTTGCATGACGCTGCTGGCGGTGGACGAGATCCAGGTTCACGGTCGCGTGCTGACGCCCGGCGAGCGTTACTCCGAGGCCATGCTAGGCAAACTGCGCCGTATCTTCTCACATGCCCAGTAATCGCTTCCTTGAACCGGGCCGACCCGTATTGTCCACCGCTCATGTCCGCAGAAAAAGTTGAATCCGCGCCCCCGAGCGCCGACAAACACCACGCCGCCTTTTTCCGGCAAAGCGGCTGGCTGATGATTGCCAACATTGCCGCTGGCGCGATGAGTTGGGCCGTGCATTTGCTCAACAAGAAAATCCCCGACGCGGAATACAGCATTTTCGGCGCGTTGCTCATGGTGGCGGCGTGCGTTCCCGTCCTGCCGCTGCAAATGGTGTTCGCCCAGCAGTCGGCCATGGCGCTGGCGACCAACCGGGTGCGACAACTGGCCGGTGTGGTTCGATTGACGTGGCTTTGCTTGTTCGGCCTGTGGGCGGTCGCGGCGTTGGCGGTGCTGGTCTTTCGAGGACCGATCATTTCGCGCTGGCAGCTTCCGGGTGCGGCAGCCTTGTGCGTAACTTTGCTGACGGTGCTGGTCAGCTTGTGGTGGCCGATGTTCACCGGCCTGTTGCAGGGACGCCAGGATTTTTTCTGGATGGGATGGTCTTTGATCATCGGCGGGGCGGGCCGCATCCTCGTGGCGGCAGTTCTCGTGCTCGGTTTCGCCGGCGGCGCGACCGCCATGATGATGGGCGCGATGATCGGTATTGGGGCGATGGCCGGCATCGCTTGCTGGCGGACGCGCGATCTCTGGGCGCTGCGGTCGGAGCCGTTTGACGTGAAAGAATCACTCGGCCAGATCGTGCCGTTGATGCTGGGTTTTGGCGCGTGCCAATTTCTGTTCACTTCGGACACGATCTTTGCCAAGGCCTTTTTTAGCGGCGACGCGATGAAGCCTTACGTGGCGGCGGGAACATTGTCGCGCGCATTGTTGTGGGCGGTGTTTCCGCTGGCGGCGGTCATGTTTCCAAAACTCGTGCATGGACAAGCAAAATCCGAGAAGACCAATTTATTTTGGATCGTGGTGCTGGGCACGGGCGCGCTGGCTATTTGTGGCATGCTGGGCCTGTGGCTGCTGGGGCCTTGGGTGGTGAAACTGGTTTACAAATCCGGAGACGTCGGTAAAACGATGAGGCTCATCCCGTGGTACGCAGGCGCCATGGTGCCACTGGCGCTGGCCAACGTGCTTGTCAACGACCTGCTGGCGCGCGCGCGCTTCCGCGTGGTGCCGGCGATGGTGGTGTTGGCCGTGGCTTACGGCTACGCGCTGGTCCATGTGCTCCATCGCTTCCCGGGCCGTCTGGAGGTCGTGTTGCAAACACTGGGTGCGTTCAATTTCCTCCTCCTCGCGATTTGCGTGTGGTTCACGTTTTTAAGACCGCAGTCCAAAGTCACAAATCCGCAGTCCTAAGCCGCGCGCCTGAGCCGGTTGCGAAAAAATATTTCCAGCGCAAAGTCGTCAGCACTTCCAACGCTCCGGTCGGCAAACGCACGCTCACAAAACGCACCGTCAACTCCCGCGGCAAACCCGGCGCGGCCAGATGCAGCGAGCCGGCGAAGGCGTCGAGGAAGCGCGCGGGATTTTCCGAAAAGGTAGCGACGCCCTGCTGGCCGTCGTGGCCAACCAGCAGGTTGGCCCTGGCTGTTTGAAAATTTATTTTGGCAACTGTTCTAATCCGGCGCGATGATTGGGCGGGGGAAAATCTTGCGAGATTTGAGGACGTGAACTAGCCTGCGCGGCACTTGATGCGACGCCGGTCTCCGTGTCTGGTTGAATTCCGCAATGCGTGTGGGTTGGTAGCTCAGTCGGTAGAGCAGCGGCCTTTTAACTCGAACCGGCCATTTTTCAGTTTTTCCGCAGGAATCTTCCACCATCCTCACCGCTCCTCATCACCTTGTGAATCGCGGGTTTGAGTTGTGTCGCAACCTTGGAGCGTGTCTGCCGGAATCCTCACGGAGACGCGCAAATCAGAGCGGCGGGTGACAAGTAAGGGTGACAAGTAACCAGAGAGACGAGGAAGCGGCAAGGGTGGCGGGGGGGGCGGTTTGCGGGCGACCGTGAGAAATCTGGGATGGATTTGCCGAGCGCGAATTTGTTCCAAAAGGGACTACTCCTTGAAATGTATGTTGAGCAGTTTGCCGACAAATGCACCTGGACTGAGATTGTGTGCCTGGGCGTGCGCGCGGAGCTGTTCTGCGTCGGCGGCTGTCATGGTCAATCGTACGGCCCTCTCGCCCCGGGCTGCCAGCTTTGCGTGATACTTCTGCCGCGCCAGTTTGCGGCGCTCGCTCAGTGGAAGCGGTGATCGCGGACGGCCTACATGTCCGCGTATAAATAACACTACATAGCCTGCACCAAATTGGCGTCATCATTGGTCAGCACGAATTCTCAAAATCGGTTTGTCGGATGAAA
>JALOTT010000321.1 GCA_025457745.1 Verrucomicrobiota bacterium | reverse complement strand
CAAGAGCAGCGCGGCATTGAATGGACATTCACCCGGCAAGACGCCGATCGGAAATTAGGCCGCCACTATGTTGCATGACTTACATGCCGAAGTACTAGTCGCCGGACAAAAGCTCAACGACCCGCGCGATACAAGAATTTCCCAATGAGGTCTTGCCAAAGCGGGGCAAGGTGGTTCAATCGTCACTGTTCGGGAAGAAAGAACGCTTTAGCCAAAGAGACAACGACCAATCCGTGCGGTTGCGGCTGCTCTCGCCGCTAGAGGTCGAAGATGAAAACCAGGATTGAAGAGCGGGAAGAATACGTGCCCACGGCGCTGCGCCAGGTTTGGGAGTGGAAGGACTCCATTTATCAGGAGACCAAGCATCTCTCGACCCGCGACGCTTTGCGTTACATCAGTGAACGCGCGGCTGAGGTGGCCCGGCAATTTGACTTCCGAGTCGCCAAGTTCCCTGACGAGACAACGGCAGGAACGGCTAAACTGGCCGAAACCCCGCCACCGCATCGCGCGAAGAAGCAATGAATTTCTGGCCGCGAAAAAGCCTAAGAAGCGCGAAGAACTTGATTGTTCCTGATGCGATTTTGCGCCCATGAAACCGCGCCTCTATCTGGAAACCACGATTCCCAGCTACCTCGTGGCGCGCCGTAGCCGGGACTTGCGGCTGGCCGCCAATCAGGAAACCACCCAGGAATGGTGGGACACCCAGCGCCAGAACTACGAACTGTTCGTCTCCCAATTCGTCCGCGCCGAGGCGGAACACGGCGACCCTAAAGCGGCGGCTGAACGGCTGGCGTTGCTTGACGGGATCGCGATCCTCCCGGAACTGGAGGCGGCGGACCGGCTTGCCAGTGAAATCGTCACGGCGGGGTTGATCCCGCCCCAGGCGGCGGTGGATGCCTCGCACATTGCCATCGCCACAACGTGCGGGATGGACTATTTGCTGACTTGGAACTGCCGGCACATTCACAACGTGACCATTATCCGGCAGGTCGAGCGGCTGTGTGGACGGCTGGGTTACACCTGTCCGATCATTTGCACGCCGGATGATTTGCTGGAAAGTTAAGCCATGAAGACGAACGAAATCCTGGATGAAATTCACCGCGTCCGCGAAGAAATCGCCCGCGAGTGTGATTACGACGTCCACAAGCTCTTTGAGCGGATGCGCCAGCGCACGGAGAAACTCAAAGCCGAGGGCTGGCAGGTGGTTTATCCCGAACCGCGCCAACCGGAGGCCGCTGATGCCTTGCGCGAGGAACCACCGCGGAAGAACGAGTCTCCGGGCGAAAAACGGCCTTGATTCGCATTACCCGACAGGCGTAGAAACAGGCCAACGGCTGACAGAAGCCGCTATGAAGTTCGCCGCCGTATGGCGCGAAGAAACCATGAATTTATGGCCGCGAAGAAATACAAACAGCGCGAAGAACTTGGCGGTTCCTGGCGCTACTTTGCGGCCATGAAAACGCGGAAACAGAAAACAAACTGAACTAAACAACTAAAAACAATTCGCGCGGCTTCGGCTGCTGTCCACAGTCAAATGACCCGGCTATGGCACGCCGGGGACAAGGCAAACCCGGAGCAGACTTTCATGCCGGAAATCAGCAGGTTCTATGGGATTGTGATTGGCATGTTCTACGATGAACATCGTCCGCCGCATTTTCACGTGCGGTACGCTGAACACCAAGGCGTGATCCGCATTCACGACCTCGTTTTGACCGAAGGCTGGCTGCCGGCACGGGTGTTAACCCTGGTCGGCGAATGGGCGGCCCGACACCGCGCTGAGTTGTTGCAGAACTGGGAAGCGATTGAAACCCGTCGCCCGCTGCGTAAGATCGAACCGTTGGACTGAGGAAAGGCAAACATGCACTGGAACGTCGTGGCCGCGGAATACTTGGACGGCTACCGGCTGGCGCTGACCTTCGCGGATGGCACGTCCGGCGTGGTGGACTTGACCCGGCACATCCGCGCCGGTGGCGTGTTCGCGCGGATCGCGGACGTGAATAGCTTCAAACAGTTCTCAATCAATCCTGACTTCGGCACGATTTGCTGGGGGGAAGATCTGGACATCGCGCCGGAAACCCTCTACTACGAGGTCGCTGGCGCACCGTCCGCGGCCATGCTGCGTGAAGCGCCGCCGCCGTATGGCGCGAAGAAACCATGAATTTTGGCGAACATTTCGAGTGGGACGAAGAGAAGGCCGCCTCAAATCTCGCCAAACACGGCGTGTCTTTGGTCGAAGCCGTTGCCGCATTTGCCGATCCGCAGCGCGTCATCCTGCCCGACCTCAGCCACAGCCAGCGTGAGCCGCGCTGGTATTGCCTGGGCCGGGTGGGAGATGCTATTCTTACGGTGCGATTCACCCGACGCCAGAAGCGGGTGCGCATCATTGGTGCCGGTTACTGGCGGAAAGGAAAACAACTGTATGAAACGCAGAATCAAATACGCTGATCTGGCTCAAATCAACGGCGAACCTCTCGGCCCGCCGGGGGCGCCGGTGCGGCTTGATTTTCTGCCCAGCCCCGAGCAGGTCCGCCAAACCCTGCGCACGGTCAAGATCACCGTTTCGCTCGAACCGGTCAGTGTGGAGTATTACCGCCGCCAGGCGCGGCGACGCGGCCAATCCCCGGCGGAATTGATGCGCCGCGTCTTGGAAGCCCACGCGCTGGTCGAAGCCTGAGGGATGAAGATGAATTTCAATGGCCGCTGTTTGGCAGGGCGCGTCACTCCGTGCGCGCCGTGGACAAACGGCTCGCAGAGGACTGCAAGCCCTACCGGATTGGCCCGCGGCCATGAAAACGCAGAAACCGAAAACAAACTGAACCACTAAACCAAAAAACAATTCGCGCGGCTTCGGCGTTCCCGAAACGAAAGCGGCTTGTGTGCCGCCGCCGGAGCGCGCAAACTCCAACCATGAACCAGGAAGAAATCCTCCGGCTGCTGCGGCAACATAAACAGCAATTGATGGCTACGTACCGGTTGGCCCGCTTGGAACTGTTCGGCTCGTGCGTGCGGGGCGATCAGACCTCCGCCAGCGACGTGGACATCCTGGTCGAATATGAAACGCCGCCGGGGTTGTTCGATTTCGTCCGCCTGAAGGCTGCGCTCGCCGGGTTGCTGGGCGTCGAAGTGGATTTGGTGATGAAGGATGCGCTCCGTCCGCGCATCGGCCGGCACGTATTGCGCGAGGCAATCCCGGTATGACTGTTCCCCGTGAATATCTCGACTACCTCAGCGATATCCGTGATGCGGTGGTCAAGGCCCGGCAATTTGTTGCGGGCATGACTTATGAGCAGTTTGCGGCGGATGAGAAAACGGCTTTTGCCGTGGTGCGGTGTTTGGAGATCATCGGCGAGGCGGCCAGAAAGATTCCCGAAGCGGTCCGCACCCGCTATCCACAGGTTGCGTGGCGGGAGATGACAGGCATGCGCGACGTGCTGATCCATGACTACTTTGGCGTCAACTTGCGCGTCGTGTGGAACACGGTGCAAGACGATTTGCCGCCGCTGTTACCGCAGATCGAACAGATCATCGCCGATAACGCCTGAAACCAGGGCGATGCCGATGAACACGAATTTCAATGGCCGCTGTTTGGTAGGGCGCGTCACTCCGTGCGCGCCGCGGACAAACGGCTCGCAGAGGACTGCAAGCCCTACCGGATTGGCCCGCGGCCATGAAAACGCAGAAACGGAAAACAAATTGAACCACTAAACCATGAAAACTAGAACCCTGCTCCTCGTGTTGCAATGCTGCTGTGTGGCCGCGCTCCCGCTGGCTGCCCAAACCAATCGAGTTGTCATCTTCCCCGACGAGGACGCGCTGACGCCGGAAAAGCTTAAACTCGTCTGGCCCGCTACGCCCGGGCTCCGCTACGAAGTGCAGCAATCCACCAACCTGCAATCCTGGTCCACCGCGCCCGGATACCCCGCCACGGCCAATGGCCCCGCCCAGCAGATGCCTTTCCTGACGGACGGCAACGCCCGCTTTTTCCAAGTGCGCGAGCTGGATGAGCAACCTCCGGGCATCGTCAACCAGTATCCCCAAGACGGCGGATTCGCCGTGCCCCGGTTTGCCAATCTGACGCTCCAACTCTCCGACGCCACCGGCATTGACACCAATTCCATCCGCCTGACGGTGGGCAGTCTGGGCACGTTCGCGCTCACCAACGCGCAACTCACGCTCTCCAATGGCGTGCTGACCTTCCTGAACGGCGGCAGCATCCCCTTGGGCGGCTGGGGCAGTAATGTGCTGGCCACCCTCATCCTTGCCGACACACTCGGCAACTGGGGCACCAACACATGGAGCTTTGACTTGGAAGTGAATCCGCAGGTGGCGGCCAACCTGTTTGTTTTCGGCTCGCCTCAGGCGCAACGCGCCGGGCAACGCATCGGTGCCATCCCCACCGCCGCGCCGGTCACGGGCTCCGGCCCGATCCCCATGGGCGACGGCGATCCGTGGAGGCTTGAACTGGTCGAGACCAACCGTTTGGTTCTCTCCTACACGAATACCGCTCCCGGTTTTGTCTCGAACACCTACGTCTGCAATCTCAGCCCGGCCACCACGGACGAAATCTTCTACCGCAAGGTGACCTCTGTGAGTGACGATCCCGGCAACAAACGCCTCACCTTGTTCACGGTGGATGTGCCCCTGACCGAAATCCTCGAAGAGGGCTCGGCATCGCTCTCCTCGGAATCTGTGATTTATGACGTGGATACCAACAACGTCATCATCCGCGCCATATCAGTCGACCGCATCCTCACCCTGCCCACCCTGGGCACGGACAAGAGCGGCACAACGATTTACAATCAAGGTGGCGTAATGCTGAGACTCACCGAGGCCAAATGGCTGTTCACCCCGTCGTTGAGCCTCGCCTTTGAAACTAGTACTTCGGCATGTAAGTCATGCAACATAGTGGCGGCCTAATTTCCGATCGGCGTCTTGCCGGGTGAATGTCCATTCAATGCCGCGCTGCTCTTG
>JALOTT010000031.1 GCA_025457745.1 Verrucomicrobiota bacterium | reverse complement strand
GTGTCACAGACGGGTTTTGCGGTCCGCCGAGCGGGGGGCGCTCTTGTTGGTAGATGGTTATTGTTCCAAAGCTGCTCCAATCCGTGTAGTCAGCATCGAACTCAAGATTCCATTTGGGCGTGGGCCGGTACGAAACACCGAAAACAGCCGTCAAGGGGAATTCAAAGTCCGCATGAGCTGGCAGGCGCGTGAATGGTATGTTTGCCGAGTCTTGTTCGAATTCCGTTCTCCCATCAAACGTAACAGTTGCCGAGCTGCGGAAGGACGCGCCGATTGAAACTTTCTCGTGCGGTTGCCAGAGCAGCCCCAAATTGTAACCCACGCTCCAACCCTCGCCTTTGAAGCGAAAGAAGTTGGGAGGCTGGGGGAAAGGACGAAGACCTTGCTCCAATTTGATATTCCCATAATTCATCATCAAACCGCCGGCAATTGAAAAAGCGGGCGACACCTTGAGGGCCAGAACAGGATTAAGAGTTACGTACTGTAGTGAACTGCTTAGAGCCACCGCTCGGAAGCCCGTGTCCTGAGGCCAACTCACGCTCCCACCATAAGGCGCGTAAACACCCAATCCAAAACTCAACGGAAAATCTTTTGGCGTGTACGCGTAGAAGAAATCAGGCGCCGCCGCGAGTTGGTTTTCGACATGGTAGGTGCTGCTGCTGTTCGGGGGACTGAAAGTCGGATCATAATAGATTCCGTAAATGCCGCCGCGAGCATTGTTGCCCTCGAGTTGAGTGATTCCGGCGGGGTTGTAGTAAATGGCGGACGGATTATCCGCAGTGGCGACAAACGCCTCGCCGCGGGCGCTGGCAAAACCATCCTGGCTCACCAACCGCAGGCCGTTCGCCAAAAGCGTTAAGGGCCCACCGGCCAAAGCGCCGGCCAGCAGGAGCTTCACTGTATCGCGTCTGTTCATATTCGCCGATTCCTGGGTTCAAACTTTTGATCGAACCCTGCATACCGGGCAGCCCGTTCACTGCCGGATCATTCCCGCCTTTACTTTGTTCGGGTGGGAGGCATACTTGCAACGTGAAAAATGTGCTTCCATTCACCGTGGGTGCGCTGTTGCTCGGGCCTCTTGTTTTTCCTGCACAAGCCGCATTCACGTCGTTATACGTTTTTGGAGACGGCGTTTCCACCACCACAAACAACCCCCTGGCAGGAACGAATTACTACGGCCTGCGCCGCTCCAACGGACGGGTTTGGGTTGAGGTGCTGGCGCAACGGCAGGGGCTGGGCGCGAATTCCATCACCAACGTTAACTGGTCTTATTCCACCAACAACTGGTCTTACTTCGGCCAGTACAGTAGCAATCTGGTGGTAAATCTCACCAACTTCCCCGTGCCATCGGATGCAAATACCGCGTTGTTTGTCGTATGGGTCAACAACGCTGATTTTGTCGATCACATGGGTAGTATTTTTCCCTCTACGAATATCGTTACGTGGACCAATGCCATAAATCAGTCTCTGAACAACCATTTCAAGGCCATCACGAACTTATATTATGCCAAGGGCGCCCGAACATTAATCATGCCGAATGCCGTGGATATTACCCAGATTCCGCAATACAATCTCATTACATCTTCCGCCGACAAGAGTTTCATTCGCCAAAGGATCATTGATTTCAATGCCGCTTTTGCAACTACGTTGATAAATCAGATTCAAACGAATTGCCCCAACATCACGATTTATGTTCCAGACATGTTCACACTCCTCAACAATATACTGGCACACGCCGCCGACTATGGATTGACCAACGCCCTCTATTTGGGACAGAGCATTGCCGCACTGGAAGACCCTTTACTGCGGAACAAGTCCACAAATGGTCCGGGCACAAACTACATTTTTTGGACCACGTCGGATCCGACCGCGAAGCTTCATGCGCGGGTCGCTGATGTCGTCCAGCAACTCATCTCGCCGGTGCAAATCAGCAAAATCACATCGCTCAACAGCAGCAACCGGCTGGATTTGGCAAACATTCCCATTGGCCGGAATGGCTTTGTGGAAGGCAGCACGAATTTTACGAGCTGGACAACCCTGGCAAACATCACCAGCACCAATGCGACACAGCCGGCCTTTGTCCCGGCTTCTGACCCGCTACAGTTTTACCGGCTGCGATTCCCCTTCGCCTGGACCTGGCCGTAGCCCGCCGTCATCTCCTCCGGCCTGGCGCAATGTTTTACCGGTTGCGTTATTGACCGGCAGCCTGCAGCAAGCGGTGGCAGCTCGCGGGCTGGAAATGTTTCCCTACACCGCCTCCATTTCACCGGTGCTTCCAGCCATTTTTCAACAAATGGGGACTCGTATAACTCGTCCCTCCGGAGTTTTGAGACCGTCTCATTCCGTGCGCGCCGTTCAGCCTGAAAGTTTCAACCCGCAACGCGCACGGAGTGACGTGCCCCACCTTTCAGCTACTTGAAGCACAGAAGTTTTACGCCCACGAGGATGATGAAGCCACCGAACGCGCGCTTGAGATTGTCCGCCGAGATTTGCGTTGTGAGCCACGTCCCGAGGCAACTGCCGGGGATGGCGGCGGGGGCAATACGATTTCTCGAGCTGCTGGCGCGGAGGGAATTCCCCCTTTAAGTTTGCCGCCGATGTTCTAAGCTGCCGCCACTATGGAATGGCTGACGAACATCAACTGGCAAGACGGCTTCGGCAACGGCAGGTTTTTCTGGATTGAGTGGCACTTCTGGAAAGTGGTTGGCTGGCTGGGCAACGCCGTCTTCTTCTCGCGTTTTTTCGTGCAATGGTATGCGACCGAGCGGCTCAAGCGGGTGGTGGTGCCGACGGCTTTTTGGTGGTTGAGCCTCCTGGGATCGCTGTTGCTGTTGAGTTATGCGCTCTGTTATCAACGCGACTCGGTGTTCATCTTCGCCTATGCGTTCACGTGGATTCCGTACATCCGCAACCTGATCATCCATCGGCGACATAAGGAGGCGCACCTCGACTGTCCAAGGTGCGGGGAAATTTGCCCGCCGCACTCGAATTTCTGTTTCGCGTGCGGAACACGGCTGGCCGTCGGCGAAGCGGCGTCGAAGTGAAGCGCCGTTATTTCTTTGGCGCGGACGCGGGGGCGGCGGCGGGTTTGGCGGCTGCCGGTTTGGGAGCGGCGACCGTTGCCGGGGGCGCACCAGTGGTCATAGGAATCCGGTATTTGGTCAGGATCGGCGCGAAGTCGGCGTGGGTTCGGCCGAATTCGGTGACCTTGGCCAGGAAAGCATCCATGCCGGGTCGAATTTGGTTGAATTCCTGAACCATCTGGGTGGCCGGCGGTTTCATGGCCTCAAGGTCGCGCCGCGCGTAACGGACCTGTCGCCACAAAAAGATGGACAACGTGCCGCTGACGATGACGAGCGCGAGGAGCAATGTGGTCATCTGCCGTTGCAGGCAGACGCACTGCTGCTTCAAATCTTCGGCTTGAGGCGCGGTGGCGGGCTTGGTTTCAGGCTCATTCATAAAATCAAAGAAGGCTAGTGGGTTCCAGGTTGCTTCGTGGGGACGGCCTTGGGTTTCATGCCGACAGACTCGAGGATGGGATTAATCGCGGGGTTTTTCTCGCTGTAGGCCACACAGTCGTTGGCCAGCGCCTGCATGGTACTGCGATACGTGTTGATTCCGGTGAGCTGGGCGCCGATGGCGCGCACCTCGCGGGTCAGAAAAATAAACTGGAGACAAAAAATCACGGACAACAGCAGGCTAAACGCCAGCACGCCATTCAAGATCGTGGTCAATGTATTGCTCTTCATAAAGTGGCAGGAGCTTAGCGATTTCGCCGCCGCTGTCCACTACGATTTTTCCTTTTTTTGCTGGAATGGCGGCGGCCGATAGCCGTCGGGCCGCAACCGCTTAAAGCCGCCTGTTTCCGCACCCTTCACGGGTTTGGGCGGGGGAAATATTGATTCCGGCTGTTGGGGGCATTTAAGGCGACGCGAAATTCAGCCAGCTAACCGCGTGGCGAAAGGAAAACCAATCGAACTGACCGGCTCAGCTTACACGGTCTGGAATGGTCGGCGGTTCATTGCCCGCCCAATGCGTCCTGTATCCCCTCGGACAATTCCATCGCTCCTTCCGGCGGCGCATTCTGGATTGCGTGTCGGTTTGGTTGGATTGACTAAAATCTTCTCCACCGCCGCAGTCGCAGCGCGTTGCCGATCACGATGAGGTCGGAACAACCCATCGCCACCGCGCACAGCACCGGACTCATGAAACCCAGCGCGGCCAGCGGCACGCCAATCGCGTTGTAGAAAAACGCCCAGAACAAATTCTGTTTGATCGTCCGCAACGTCGCCCGCGCCAGCCCCAACGCCTCCGGCACGGCTTCAATTTCCGATTTCAGCAGGATGATGTCCGCCGCCTCGCGTGCGATGTCGCTGGCCCGGCCCACGGCGATGCCGAGATCGGCCTGCTCCAGCGCGGGCGCGTCGTTGATGCCGTCGCCCACGAACGCCACACGCTCCCCTCGCGCCTGAAGTTGCTTCACGAACTCCGCCTTTTGCCCGGGTCGCACTTCGGCAAAAACATTTTCCCCAGTGATGCCAATTTTTTTCGCGATGCTCGCCGCCGAGAGTGCGTTGTCGCCGGTGACCAGGAAGGTTTTAAGTCCGCGCTGTTGAAGTTGTTCCACGACCTTCGCCACGCCGGGTTTAAGCGTGTCGCGCACAGCGAAGAGTCCAACGAGAGATTGGTCGAGTGCCAGGCCAACGATCGTCGCGCCCTGCGTGGACCACTCGGTGATGAAACTATCGCCCGCCGACACGGCCGTACCCAGCTCGCGCAGCCAGATTAGCGAGCCGAGCCGTGCCATCCTCCATCCTCCATCCTCCATCTGCGTCTTGGCTACGACGCCAGCGCCGCGCACTTCCGTCCAGTCGCTCAAGCTGATTGCTTCGGACGAAAGTTTGGTGAGCGCCCGGCTGATGGGGTGTGTCGAATTACGGGCAAGAGCGGCGGCAAGGCTCTCGCAGCGACCGGGGCCAGGAGGCTTTGACTTGCCCTTGGAATTAAGAGTCTCCTCACGTCGGCTGCTGCTTGGTGCGAGCCAGGACTTTGCCACTTCCGGTTTTCCCAACGTGAGCGTTCCGGTTTTGTCGAAAATAACCGCGGTGACGTGGCCGGCCTTTTCCAGCGCCACACCGTCACGGATCAATATCCCACGCCGCGCGGCGGCGTTGGTGCTGGCCATGATGGCCGCGGGCGTGGCCAGACCCATCGCGCACGGGCACGCGATGATCAGCACCGCCGCCGCGATGATGAATGCCGCCGCTACCCCAGTCGGAACAGGCGCGTGCCACAGCCATTGAGTGAGCCACGCGTGGACAGCATTGGCTGATTCAGGCACCAGTCCCCACCAAAGCCCGGCGGCAAGCGCGACGAGTACGACCACGGGCACGAACACGTTGCTCACGCGGTCGGCGATCCGTTGGATGCCCGCCCGGCTGGTTTGGGCGCGTTGCACGGCCGCAATGATGTGCGCCAACGCAGTGGCTGCACCCGTCGCGGTGACGCGCATAACCAGTCGTCCGTTCAAGTTAACCGTGCCGGCGTAAACTTCGCTGCCAGTGGTTTTGTCCGCCGGGGCGGATTCGCCGGTGAGCATGGCCTCATCCATGGCGGAATCGCCATCCATCACGGCGCCGTCGGTCGGCACACGGTCACCGGGCCGCAGCGCGACAAAGTCGCCGGGTTTCAATTCGGAGACGGGGACTTCCGTTTCGTTCGTGGTGGGGACGTGGTGGAACGCGTCCCTACCAGAGTCAATTCGCCGCGCGGTTTGCGGCGCGAGGTGCAGCAACGATCTGAGCGCGCCCGACGCCCGCTCGCTTACACGCGCTTCGAGCCAATGCCCCGCGCTGATGAGCGTGATGATGGCGGCGGCCTCCATGAAATAAACATGGCCGCCAAGGTCGCCGAGCAACGCCCACGCGCTGTAGCCGAACGCCGTCGTCGAACCGAGCGCGACGAGCGTGTCCATGTTCGAACTGCCGACTTTGAGCTGCCGCCACGCGCCGCGATAAAACGGCGCGCCGGCGAAAATCTGCACCACACCTGCCAGCGCAAACGACAGCCATTGAAACCACCGTTCCATGCCGCCGCCGAAAATCCATTCGCCGGCCATCAGCGGCACCGTGACCAGCACGCCAAGCCAAAGGTTCAGATGCCAGCCGGTCTGACGAGCTTCACCGTAGTCCTGCGCGGCGGCTTCGATCGGTTTGGCCTTATAGCCGGCGTTCTTGACAGCCGTAAGAACGGCGGCGACATCGGTTGGCGCGTCAGCCGCCCAACGGACGGACGCGCGGCTCACATTGAGCATCACCGATGCGCTGCGCACACCCGGCACGGTCTGGATGGCTTCGGTGACTTGGCGGGCGCAGTTGTTGCAATTCATCCCGCTCACCAGCAATTCGGTGACTGCGGCGGGCGTGACTTCGCCCGCCTTCGGATGAGTGGTGCGCTCGGCGCTCATGTTGTTGGCACGACGGGATAGTTTACGTTGCGGCGCGAGAACAGTCGAACCCGCAATCGTGAACCACGTTTCGTCCAAGCGCCACCTTACGCTTAACGCTCTACAGTTCTTGGTCGCTTGTTGGAACAATTACAACATTAACACAATCAGCGCCGGCAAGAACGATGCGCCCCATGAATAGATTCAGTTCCAATTTTACTTCGCGTCGAGAATTCCTAAAACACTCGGGCAAGCTGGCCGCGGTCTCCACCGCCGTCCTGCCCCTTCTTGCCGGCCGGGCCACGGCGCAGGCGGCGAACAATCCGCCAGTGGTGCATCCGGGCGAAGACAACACTCTGCGCCTTGCCCTCGTCGGCGGCGGCGGGCGCGGCAGCGGGCGCAAGGACGGCAAGCCGCTGTAGTTGCTCTCGGCCGTCACGCATCACTTGCGCCTGACGGCAACTCAATGCTGTAGCCTTCGCTGAACGTGTCGCCCATCGTGAACGACCCGGCGGGAATGAGCACCATGCCGGAGGGTGCGGTGTCATCGCTGGCCGTGACGCGGAAGCGCAGGTTGGCGGAGAATTTGTTCGGCCAGTTCACCCCGGCGTTCCAAGTAATGCGTTTGCCCGCGCCCGGAGAAACACTGTTACCAAGCGCCCCCGTAAAACTCGTGGCCGGCAGCGTGCAGCTCGCCCCGCCATTGGTGGACACGGCAATCGAAACCGGGAGCGTGGGGCTGTCCGCATCCGCGAGGTCGTAATCAATATCCGCCAATTGCGAGCCCGCCCGCTGCGCGGAGCGCACATTGGAAACCGTCGGCCCCACGGCCAACAAGGTGGAGGTGAAACTAAAAAGCACAGCAGCCAACAGAACCCGCTGCCTCAACCGAAAATCCTCTTTGAATTTCATGGCCCGCTCATGCACCCAACCCGCCTCTTCAAGCAAGCCCGATTCGGCCCGATCTTTCCCGACGATCACACGCTTGTCTGCTAGGCCGCAGCCAGTCGCCCAACCACCCGGCTTCAACACGAGTTCCGAAACAAGCCGGAGTCAGAACTTCAACACCAGCAGCGCCAGCACGCCCGCGGCCGTACACAGCAACGGCACCAGGAAGACCTTGCTCCAGTTGAATTTGCCCGCCACGCAGGAGCGATCCATGACCACGCCCGCCACCTGCGAGCCGAGGAACATGCCGATGCCGGAGGTCGCGAGGATGATCAGTCCCTGCGCCGAGCTGACGATTTCCGGCTTTGCGACCGTGTTCACATAAATCTGCCCGCCGATGATGAAGAAGACGTATGCCAAACCGTGAAACACCTGCGCCGCGGCCACCACGGTTTTCGGCGCTTTCACCGTGTAAAACACATACATCAGCGCCCAGCACGCTGCGCCCAGCGTGAGCGTCCATTTCGAGCCGAGCTTGGTGAGAAACAATCCGAGCAGGAACAGCGTGGCCAGCGATTGCGCCGCTTGCGCGATGCCCATGATGGCAGGCACATTCTTGCTGGAGGCACCAATGTCCTGCAGGAACTGCGCGGTGCCGAGGAAGTAGAATTGCATCACGCCCGCCACGACCACCGACGCGATGATGAACACGGCGAACGTCGGATCCGAAAGCATGGAGAGCGCCTTGAACATCGGAACGCCCTCGCCGCCCTTCGGCGGAGTGGCCGGTTGGATGACGCAGACGATCGCCATGACCACCGAAAGGATGGCCGCGAATTTCAGGCAATCGCTGCCGTCGCCTTCGGCCTTGCGGAAATTGCGCCAGCCGGTAAGCGCGTAGCCTACCAACGCCCAGGCCACCGGCGCCCAAATGAAGATGCCCGGTGACTGTTTGCCCGCGTCCGTGAGATGGCTGAACATGAGGGAATTCACCAGCGGGATGGTGGCCGCGTAGAGCATGGAGTAACCCAGCATGACCAGGAACAGCGGCTTGAACTTGCTTGTCCGCGCCGCCACGAAGAGCAGAACCACGCCAAGCGCGTGGCACGCCGCCAGAATCCAGCGGGTATCCACGTATTTGTCCGCCAGTTGGCCGGCGATCAGCGGCGAAATCATGCTGGCCAGTGGTAGCGTGGCGTAGATCCAGCCGGTTTGTTTGCCGCTCATCTGTAGCGGGCCGAGCAGACGCGCCGCCAGCACGGGCAACCACGCGCCCCAGACGGCGTATTCCAAAAACATCAGCGCGCTCAATTGCAGATACAGGGTTGTGCTCATAGTCTTTTAGTGGAGTGGATTCAGGGTTGAGGTCAAGTTCACCAAGCGGCATCAAGGCAGGCCGTTCAACTCGACCACGACTGGACACGAATGGATACGAGTGGACCTGTGCTGGCAGGGCGTGTCACTCCGTGCGCGCCAAGGTTCGCGTTCGGGGGCCGGTGTGCATGGAGTGACGCGCCCTACCAACATTGATTCGTGTTTATTCGTGTCCATTGGTGGTTTCTTGATGAATTTGTTACGGTTTTGGGCCGCTGGGCGGAACGAATCTGCCCGACGCTAGAACACGCGCCGTCCGCGCGGCAAGAAGAAATATATTTTTGGATTCTGGTCAACTATCAATCCGGCGGCGTCAGGATGACCGTGGAGTTCTCCGGCCAAATCCTTGGGCAGGCACTCGTCAAGGAGGATGCGCATCAGGCAGACTGGAGAGATATTTCCAGAATGGCGGCGGATTGTTCCAGATAAGCCACGGCCCGCTTGCGGGAGCCGGTTGGGTATTGTTCCCAAAAGTCATCCAGCGTGTCGCCGTCCTCAATGTAATCAATGAGCGGGCGGGCGGGGACGCGCGTTCCCGCGTTCCCGCGAAACATGACCGTCGCCAGCATCGGTCGGCCTTGAAGGGCGGGAAACTCATGAAGATCCCGCAGTACAAGATTTAGTTCCGGCGGTTCGCGGCCAGAATCCGGTCCGGCTTGAACGGACGGCGACGCAACCTACCAATTCAGACGCAAGCTTTCCGGGCTTGCGTCTTTTGCTTTCAGCGTCCGAAGGCTCAAAGCGTCGTGCCGCTTCGCGAGCCGCACCCCGGCTTCGTCGGTCATCAGCGGGCAGTGAAAAAACCTGGGAGGTTTGAAGCCAAGCGCTCGGTAGAGCAATAATTGCCTCGCGGTGGACTTGAGCAAATCCGCGCCGCGCACGACCTCGGTAATTTGCATCGCCGCATCGTCCACCGCGACCGAAAGTTGGTAGGCCGGAACGTAATCGTGCCGCCACACGACGAAATCACCGAAGTCTTTTCCGGCCACGAATTGCTGAAGCCCGAAGTTTCCATCCACGAACGAAATCGTTTCGCCATCCGGCACGCGGAAACGCCACGCGAATTTACGATTTACGATTTCGGATTTACGATTTTGCCGGCAAGTTCCGGGGTAAATCGGTTCGTCGTCATCAGCCGCGTGCGGCGCGCGCGCGGCGGCGGCGATGTCCTTTCGTGAACAGGTGCAGGGATAGATGAAACCTCCGGTGCGGAGTTTCTCCAACGCAGCGACATAAACATCCCGTCGCTCACTTTGCGAATACGGCCCAAACGATCCGCCGCAATCCGGCCCTTCCTGCCATTCAAAGCCAAACCACTTGAGGTCCTCCAACATGGCGTCAACGAATTCCAATTTGAAACGCATCGCGTCCAGATCCTCATTGCGTAGCACAAGCGTCCCGCCAGCCGCCCGTGCCCGCTCTTGCGCGACCCAGAAGGTGCGCGCATGGCCGAGATGCAGATAACCGGTGGGCGAGGGGGCGAGGCGACCCCGGTAAGATGAAGTGCCAGGTGTCACGGTTCAGGTGTCAGGAGCGGCGGATTCAAATCAATTCGTCGGGATGGTCGCGCAGCCATTGGCTGAACGCAGGCAGTTGAAATGGCAGGATCCTTTGCACCTTGGCACAGTTTAACGAGGCATCGCGAGGGCGCGGCGGGTTGGGGCAATCCCTGGCCGACGCGGCTGCAAATCGCGGATGGAGCTGCGGCCAGCGCGCCGCGAGAAGTTTGCCGATTTCGTGGCGTGACAACCGCTCGCTGCCGGCCACATGAAAAACTCCGGTTTGATCATGGTTGACCAATTCCCACACGACGCGCGTCGTGACAACCGCCGGAATCGGGCATCGAAATTCATCGGTGAAAAGCCGCAGCGTCTCGCCGCGCTGCCACGCCAGCCGCATCTGCTCGTTGAACGCCCGGTCGCCGGTGAGGGATGCGCCGGCGTTCAGGGCGACACGAAGCACCGTGTGCCGCGGGTTGGCCAGCACGAAGTTTTCCGCCGCGACTTTTGTTTGGGCATAAACACCCGACGGGTCTGGCTTCGCCGATTCATCGTAGTTGCCGGTGAGTCCGTCGAACACCAGGTCGGACGAGAAGAATACAAACGGAATGTCCGCGGCGAGTCTGGCAAGATGGGCGGTGCCGTCCCGGTTGATTCGCCACGCCAGCTCGGGGTTGGCCTGGGCGTCCGGACTGCGACTGACCGCGGCACAGTGGATGACGAGTTGTGGTCGCTGCGCGTGAAACGCGCGGCGCACGGCGTCGAAATCGAGCAAGTCGAGTTGTGGGCGAGTCAATCCGCGAATTTGCCAGCTTGGTGCGAGACGTGGAGCGGTCTGGACAAGATAATTCCCAATGAATCCGGCGGCGCCGGTGATCCATGCCAAAGGTTTGGAGTTAGTTTCAGTCAATCAACCGCTTCGTCAGCCCACCGTAAGCGTCAATCCGGCGATCGCGCAGGAATGGCCAATGCGTCCGGGTGGCGTCCACCTGCGCAAGATCAACGGGCACGATGAGAATTTCTTCCTGGTCGGCCCTGGCTTTGGCAAGGATTTCGCCTGATGTGCCAGCGACGAAACTTTGGCCCCAAAATTCGATCCCGTCGCCACCGAGGGGACGTTCGTGGCCGATGCGGTTGGCGCTGGCGACGTAACAGCCATTGGCCACCGCGTGGCTGCGCTGGATGAGTTCCCAAGCGCCATGTTGATTTGCACCGTGGGATTTCTTTTCGCTCGGATGCCAGCCAATGGCTGTGGGGTAAAAAATAATTTGCGCGCCTTGCATGGCGGTGAGCCGCGCGGCTTCGGGGTACCACTGGTCCCAGCAAATCAGCACGCCAATCTGGCCGAACTTTGTTTTCCAGGCGCGAAAACCGAGGTCGCCCGGGGTGAAATAAAATTTTTCGTAATACAGCGGGTCATCCGGAATGTGCATCTTCCGGTAGGTGCCGAGCAACGAGCCGTCCGCGTCAATGATCGCGGCGGTGTTGTGGTAAATGCCGGCGGCGCGCTTTTCGAACAGCGACGCGATGACGACGACTTTATGTTTGCGCGCGAGTTTCTGAAAAGCCCCGGTGCTCGGTCCGGGGATTGGCTCGGCGAGTTGGAAGTTTTCGTGGTCCTCGCTCTGGCAAAAATACTGTGACCGAAACAGTTCCTGCGTGCAGATGATTTGCGCGCCCTGCCCGGCGGCACGTTCAGCCAACGTGAGAGCTTTTTTGAGGTTGGCTTTGGGGTCAGTCGAGCAGGCGCTTTGCAGCAGCCCAAGTTTTACGATTTGGCCAGAAGAGGAACGCTTCATGTCGCCCAGGCCTTGACGGCAATGCGGGCGGTATGTTCGAGCAGTTCAGTGCCGCCGCGGGCGTCGGCGGCCGCCGCCGCCGGAACCATCGGGCCGAACAACTCCCGGATGAATTTGCCCAGCGTCTCGTTCGTGGGCCCGTAGCCACCGTGGTAGATGTAATATTCCAGCGCGGTCATCAATTCGTCCGCGGTGGCGTAACGCTTCGCCAGATCGCGCGTCAGGCAGCGTTGGAGAATTTCGTTCAGCGGGGCATCAATCCGCTCGTCGAGGGTGCGAAAGTTCGGAATGGGCTGCTTCATGATCCGCTGGCGCGATTCCTCGGAGGTCGGCCCTTTGAAGATATTTTTGCCGAGGAGCAGGTGCGCAAGCACGACCCCGGCCGAAAAAATATCCGAGCGCTTGTCGGTGACTTGAAAATCCGCCTGCTCCGGGCTCATGTAATCGGCCTTGCCGGCGACGATTTCGCCTTCCTGATCAATCAGGAAGCCCCGCGCCTTGGCGATGCCGAAATCGGTCAACTTCACGTCGCCTTCAAAGGCGATCATGATGTTCTTGAAGCTCACGTCGCGATGCACGATGCCCAGCGGTTTGCCGTCCTTATCCTTCTTGGCGTGCGCGTAGGCCAGCCCGCGAGCGACACGGCTGGTGATGAAAACGGCCAGTTCTCGCGGCAAAACGCGGCGTTTATCGCTCAATTGTTGGGCGAATTGTTCCAGGTTCACCCCGCGAATCAACTCCATGGAGATGAAATAAACCCCATTGGCTTCGCCCAGGTGGTAGGTCTGGACAATGTTGGTATGGATGAGGTCGGCGACGAGCCTGGCCTCGCCGATGAAGTTGTCAATGAAGGTTTTCTGGCTGGCGTAATGGGGGCGGACGACCTTGATGGCGACACGTTTGACGAAGTCGCGAGTGCCAAGTTGCTCGGCCTCATAGACGACGCCCATGCCGCCTTCAAAGATCTTGCGGACGATTTCGTAGCGAAATTCGTTCTGAATGGTGAAGAGGACCACGGCGCGATGTTGGGAAAATGTCGGGGCAAGTCAAGTCTCCCGTTTTTAGTCAGGCACTGAAAGCGTTATTTATGTTGGAAATATTTGCAATTTTTCCTTGCACGCCTTGCGCGAAAGTCTTTAATTGAAGCCAAGTCGCATGACTTTTAACGAGTCGCAAACTTAAACAAACAACCAAAAAAAACGGAAACACATATGGCAAACGCAATGTCCAAATCCCAAGTCGCCGCAGCGATTGCTGAGAAGGCGGGCCTCAAGAAGAAACAAGCCGTCGAAATTCTCGAGCACATCGCCGATCTGGCCTACAAGAACGCGAAGAACACCTTCACGCTCCCGGGCCTCGGCAAGCTCGTCCTGGTCAACCGCAAGGCGCGCATCGGTCGCAACCCCGCCACCGGCGAGCAGATCCAGATTGCCGCCAAGCGCGTCGTCAAGTTCCGCGTCGCCAAGGCCGCCAAGGACGCAATCCTCGGCGCCAAGTAACATCGGGTTCTTTCACAGGGCACTCTGACTCGGTCGGAGTGCCTTTTTTATTTACGATCTACGCGACCTTTGCGCGCGGCCCGAAAATCGTAACGCCAATAACCAGTTCCCGAAATTGCTGCGGCCCCGCTTCGGCCCACGGACGGCGGCGGTCACCATCCAAAACGGTCTGGGCAACGAAGAACAGTTGGCGAAACTATTTCCTGCAGAACAAATCCTGGGCGGACTGTGCTTTGTTTGTCTGAACCGGATGGAGCCGGGTATTATTTATCATCTCGCTCACGGGCTGGTGATGCTTGGTGAATTTCAGCGCCCGTCCGGTCCGCGCGCGCACGACCTCGCAGCCATGCTTCGTCACGCCGGCATCCCGTGCAAGGTCACTGACGACCTGGCGCGGGCGCATTGGGAAAAACTTGTCTGGAACATTCCGTTCAACGGCTTGGGCGTCGCGGGTGTTACAGGCTTGGAGCCTCTGCTCAATCCACAATCGTCAATCGTCAATCGTCAATTGTTCGGCTCTTGCCTTACCACCGATAAACTTTTGAACGATCCGCGCTGGGAAAAACTCGTGCGCGAGTTGATGTATGAAGTGATTTCCATCGCTTGCGCACTGGGGCTGGAAATTCCCGATGCCGCCGCCGAAGAACAAATCGCCCGCACGCGCACGATGGGCGCTTACAAAGCGTCCACGCTGCTGGATTTCGAATGTGGCCGGCCGCTGGAACTGGAGAGTTTATTCTTGTTGCCGTTGCGAGAAGCACAGCGGGCCCGGGTGGCGACGCCGCGCCTGGCAGCGCTGTGCGACGTGCTGCGGCAATCAGACGTCAATAAAATCTCTTAACTCGTCCTTGATCCATTCCACGCGGCGCGAGCCAAATGGCGAGTCCGTCAGACAGGTATAGACGCAACAATAGGCTTTGTGAAGGCGATCCTCTGCGTCTCGATAAATGACCCGAAATGGGGTGCTGCGGTAGCGGGTGGCCCAATAAGCCAAAGGACGCCACCAGATATGAAGCGGCGTACAGCCGCGCCCGCGTAAATCTCGCTTCACCGCCTCGCGCCGAAAAATTGCGTCCAAGAATAGAATTACGGAGACGGTGCCGACGACAGCGGCGATCAAAAGATAAACTCGAAGGTCAACGCTTATTGTCGGGACTGGCATCATCTAAACCACGCTTCCTGATGCGGCTGGTTGTCGTAATTCCAACGGCGGGCGGCAGCATCGTTAAATTCGACCCATTTCCACCAACGCGACCATCCCACATGGCCGTCAAGAAAGACCATGTTCCCACCTTGATTGTGGACGGCCCCAACAATGGGCGGGCGGGTGGGCACAAGGCGTGCGTAGGTGAAAGTGAACACGCCCCAGCCTTGTCCCTTACACCAACCTTCGACCGGATTATTCGTCGTGGCACTGGTGTCATCGCCAATGCCAATCATGTCCGAAGGCGACACAATTTCGCTCGGTTTTCTACTGGTGACTTCTGGAATGATTTGCCCGGTTCCCAAACCGAGTCCACCACCGGCCACTCCGTTTTGATTGATGGCGTAACAAAAAGGGCGAACGCCTTCAATGTTCATTGGGAAGTTATAGCCAAGCGCCGATAGGTCTGTTGTCCACCGGAAAGAGGCGGGGAAAGCTGGACAATAAAACAGGTTGGCATTGTTGCCGGCGCGAGGTAGCAAATAAGCGTTCCACAAGCTGACGAATGTGCCGATGCGGTAAGTTTTGGAACACGGTGGATACCGCTCGTGTTCGTCTCCGTATATGAGGAGCACGACGCCTAGTTGGCGAAGGTTGTTTTGGCAATACGTTCGTTTTGCCTTTTCTTTGGATTGGTTAAGCGCGGGCAGAAGTAACGCCGCCACAATCGCAATGACAGCGATCACGACCAGCAACTCAACCAACGTGAATGCTCGATTGTGGCCATCCCTTTTCACGACATCTCAAGCCTGAGTTTATGGGCGTGATGCCACAAGACAAATGTCGCTCCAAGACTGCCCCAGCGAACGATGGCTCGCATAACCCGCAAAAACCATGCCCGATCTTCATCCGGCGGACGCCCACATGAGAAGTAGCCGAACAATGCTAATGAAATGTAGCCCAAGCCTGCCATCACCGACGCCACACCTTTTACCGGAGCGAGATAAAAAGTGTGCAACATCGCCTTGCTGTTTGGCTCGGTTAAATGACCCTGCAAAGCCAAGATGCATTTCAGGCCATAAAGGGTGAGCAAGAGTGGGAGCGCATTCCCGAGCACGAAACCGAGAATTCGCTTCACCTTCCATCGCTCACCAAGGATCGAATTGAGCGGCATACACGTTAATAACCATCATACCAACCAAGCGGCCCGTTGAGGGAAAAGATTGGAACCGTTGGATCGAGTCCGATCACGAACCAGCTTGGCAGGCCGGGCAAATCTTGGAGCATGGATTGTATTTGTGACGAAAGAATGTCCGCAGCGCCCCAGTTACGCTGGTTGCGAACGTCTGCTTGGTAATCTCGAATATCGTCCATCAGCGCGGGCCAGTTGTAATACCAGGATGCGCCACACGCGAGAAAACTGGCGGCTCTCAAGCTTCTGCCGATCCAGTCAAGATTCGGATAGTTGCGAACGTATTGGACTTCTACGGCGGCGACTTTCGTTACCTCGGTGTGGATGATGCTTGCCGATCGTTCAATTCTCATCAAGATTGCAGATCGGTTTGCCCCTTGAGTCAGGAGGTATTGGTAGGATTGAATGCGACGGCACTCCCGATGGATTCGAATCATCGAAGCCGCATGCACGTACTCGAGCGATTTTGAACTAAGAGCTTCGAGAACATCCTTGTTGACATGTGCCCAAACACCTTTGGCCAGATGAGTGGATTGAAATAGAATGTTGCGGTATAACTCTTCATCCGCTGGATCGGGCTTTTGAAGCTCGCCTTGCGAAGGATCTCCGTCGTCGGAAAAAGGAGCCCAAGCGTAATAGCCCAAGTCCAAAGGCAAGATTTCAAACTGGAATTCGGCTACCCCCGGACCCGTACCGGAAGTAAGCACGCCCATTCCGCAGCCGAGACCCAAAGGGCCGGCAGACAGCCCGAAATACGTAAAATACTCGTTGCCATGCGGCTGTTTAGCTTTTCTTGCTCCGA
>JALOTT010000320.1 GCA_025457745.1 Verrucomicrobiota bacterium | reverse complement strand
TGGGAGCGGCTGAAGAAGGGGCCACCATCTTGACTTAACTGCTGAGGAGGATGAGAGGACACTGCAAGCTAGCTCTTTTCGCACCCTGGCTTTTGAGCCAGACGCTCGGCTTCTCCGTGTCCATAGTGTCCAGTGTTGCGGAGCCGCAAATGCCGTATGTCCAAATCTCGGTTTCCACGAACAACAACCCATGTTAAGGACAGCTTCACAAAGACTATCGACGGTCTTGTTGCCTCAAAAATGTGTCGTGGAGAGAAGCTGGCAGAGAATGAACTTCCCAGCATTCGAGTTGATGGATATGGAACCGGAGAAAGGACAAAAGTCGGTTCTACAACTGAGAAGTCTTTTGGTGACAAGGAGCAAGACGGCACTGAGTCGTCACTCTATCTTGGAAACTACAGCATCGTGGTTAAAGATGTTAACACGTGCTTTAGTGAATGCAGCCAAGCGGGTTGTTCAAAATCCTACGCTTGGACAGCAAAAATCTTGGTTATTGATGGCTTGGGTATCAATCCGGGAAATATTCCCGTGAGTGAAGACGATCCAGATGTATGGAAGTGGTGGGAATTCTATTTCGCTGAACAAAATGTTTTTGGTCAGGAACGAGCTGTTGTTGTGGCTTCTTGGGAAATTTCAGGAAAGGGGTGCTGCAAGAAATGAAACGCGACCACGTCTTGCTGGCTTTGTCATTTGTCATTGCGTGGGGAAGCACAATCCTGGCGATGCGGCTGTTAGCGATATCGCCGATGGCGGCAATTGGACTGACGGTCATGTATGTGCTCGTTGGCTCTGCTGTTGTGTTCGTAAGTGGGACGATTGCTGGCTGGATCAGGCGAAACTGGAAGGGATATGGTTTCGTTTGTGGAGCAGTATTGATGGCGGCCCTTATGGCTTGGCGCCTTCTGCGCTAAAAGATATCGGGTTCTTGCCACTGGCAACTGCATATCAACCCGCTGCTGTCCCGCCAAAAGGTGTGAAGGAATCTAGCGCGCCTCAGGCCGGCGCGAAGTTAGTCGGCCACCCGCGCCTGCCGCACAGCCCTCGCGCTCCCTCCTGCCGCTGCGGAGTGCTGAACAGCGGAATTTAATGGAACAATGCTGGGTCGGCAAATGATCGCAGTCTGAAGGCAGGTTGCAAATTACCCTGAAAACATTGGGTTTCAGGCGTCTCCTAATAGGAGACACCGGCCGGAACCGTGGCCCCAACCCGGAGTGATCGGGCTTGGGTTCAAGCACTGAGTGGTTAATTTTGGGCGGGTGTAGCCTCGGCAGTTGCCCTGTGGTTTCTGGGGCACCGTCACGGTCGGTTGCAAGGCATCGTGGATGCGAACCGGAATGGAGTGGATGACCGGCTTGAAACGGCGGGGACTGCTGCCTCAAAGGAGTAGGCGCGACGCCGCAATAGCTGCGTTGTGAACGGGGCTACCGTTCACCCATCAGCACCGCGACTGTAGTGTGCAGGCAGATGGCGATGGCTTTCAGCTCCATATCGGACAGGCCGCGCTGCTGGTTCTCAATGCGTGAAAGTGCCGAGCGGTCAATGGGCACTCCCAGCTTGCCGAGGCAAGCGACCAACTGATTTTGCGAAACGCGTGGCTGGTGACATACGCGAGCCTGGCGGATCTGGCGTCCACAAAGATTCATGGCTCCCGGCGGTATGCGGAGCTTCATAAGTTTGCACTGTTTCATAATTCCGTTACGTTCTGGCAACTGCTGTGTGAATAACGCACTTTAGGAATTGCCGCGCAAATCCGGTGCTGCTAGAGATGCCACTGTGCAATCCCGTTGGAACCCTAACACGGGGGAGAAGCGACCGTCATCAGCATGAAGATGCGGTCGTGACCGCAAACAGGAGATTGTGCGCCATTGCCGGCATGACAAGCAAGCTGCATCGGATTGAAAACTGGGGCGCGCGCGCCCGGGACGCTGAGTTTTCAGCTCACAAGCTTGCCAAACGCTGCGGCGTATCGCTGCGCAGTCTGGAACGATTCTTCAAGGAAACCAAGGCCATGACGCCGCAACAATGGTTGCACTACCAGCGTCTGCTCCAGGCCACATCCGTGTTGGTGGAGAGCGATTCGATCAAACAGGCGGCCGATCTGCTGGGCTACAAACGAGCGAGCCACTTTAGCCGTGAGTTCAAGAAGCACTTTGGCGGGAGCCCGAGCAGCTTTCTGAATCAAATCATGGCCGGAGCAGATGCCGCTCCGCGGACGCAAGTGTCGCGTTTAGATACGAACCGTCGCATTTAGATACGTTTTGTCGCGTTTAGATACGTGATTCGTGGTGACACGAAGCCAAGGGGCAGGGAAAATCCGTTTAACTCGGAGGCAACAATCAACTCCCGTCACTTATGAAAACTCCCGTGATACTTGTCTTTTGCGCTCTTGGCCTGACCTTGCCCGCTTATTCGCAGAGTCCCGATCCCCAATCCGCCCGTGGTGGCAAGCGTGAGCTTCTTGGCTATCAGGAAGGTTCACGCAGCGCGAATCAGAAGGAATGGTTGAAGGTGGAGCGGGTTGAATCGCCGGAGGGCATTGTGGAAGTGACCACCAATCTGGCCTACGTGGAACTGGCCACGGGTATGCACTATCGCGATGCGCGGGGGCAGTGGCAGGAAACCGCCGAGGAATTCAAGGTGGTGCCCGGCTGGGCGGTGGCGCACAAGGGGCCGCACAAGGTCAGTCTGGCCTACAACCTCAACACCGCCGGACCGGTGGCCGTGCAAATGGCCGATGGCCGCATCATGCGCAGCCAGGTGTTGTCGCTCTACTACTTCGACCGGTCCACGGACAAGAGTGTGCGGCTGGCGGAAATCAAGGATTGCGCGGGCAAGGTGCTGCCGCCCAACCGCGTCATCTACGAGGACGCGTTCAATGGGATCAAGGCGGACGTGCGCTTCACCTACACCCGGGCGGGCGTGGAACAGGACGTGATCCTGCGCGAGCGACCGCCGAAACCGGAAACGCTGGGGTTGAATCCCGCCACGACCAAACTCGCCGTGCTCACCGAGTTCATTGACCCGCCTGCGGCGACCGTCCGAAAGATTGGGACGGCTTCGACCTCAACCACGGGTGAGGCGGAGGATGAAGAAGTGTCGTTTGGGCTGATGTGGATAGGCCGGGGCCGGGCATTTGCGGAAGGCACGAACACGATGGCGGGGCCGCGCCGGAAGCAGGCTGCGGTGGCCAAGAAATGGATGCAGATGAATGGCAGAACCTTCCTGCTGGAACAGGTGGCGCTGCCGGAAGTGCGCGAGGAACTGGACAAATTGCCGGAGCAGGCGGGCGTTGCGCCGCGACCGTTGCGCACGTTGTATGCGGGGCTGGAGTTGCCGGAGGCACGACTGGGCGAGCCCACGGACAAACCGATGCAAATGGCGCAGGCTGTGCGCGACGAGCCGGGCTACGTGCTGGACTACCTCCAGTTGAATGGGAGTTTGACCAACTTCACCTTCCAGGGCGACACCACCTATTATGTCACCGGCCCGACGCGCCTCGTGGGGACCAACGTCATTGAGGGCGGAACGGTCATCAAGTTTCCCCCCTACAATTGGGATGATTACGCGGCGGCGCACTTGGCCGTTGGTCCAGCGGACCGCCTGAACTTCAAGACCGGCCCCTATCGTCCCGCCGTTTTTACTGCAAGGGATGACAACTCAGTCGGGGAAACGATCAGCGGCAGCACGGGGGCTCCGTCCGGTTACTACGGTTTTACGGCGCTTCACTTCGACTACGTGGATCAGGATGTGGAGGTGCATGATCTCCGCATTTCACGGCTGGGCGTGGGCCTGATCATGCTCAACGGGCCGGGGGCGAGATTGGTGCGGGATTGTCAGTTCACCCATGCCGGCACCGGGTTGTACTCGGCCGAATCCGCCAGCATGCGCAACCTCTTGTTTTACGCGCCATTCGTGGCACTGGCGACATGGGATGGAAGAACGGTTGCCGTCGAGCACGTAACGATCAACGGAGCCCAGATAGGATTCGACCGGGGAACTTACAACGTCACGAACAGCCTGATTGCAGGCGTCGCGCTTCTGGGCTCAACCAACGCCGTCACCGTGGTGAACAGTGCCTATAGCGTCACCAATGCCGGCAGCTCGGGCGTGTTCCAGACCGTGGGTGGCGGGTCGCACTACCTTGCCACCAACAGCATTTACCGCAACGCGGGCACCACGAACATCAATCCCACCTTGCTGGCCAGCCTGAAAAGCAAAACCACCTATCCGCCGGTGGTCCATTCCAACGTCACCTTCTCCACCAGCACCACGTTCTCACCGGAGGCTGCCCGGGACACGGACACGCCCGATCTGGGCTATCACTATGAACCGTTGGATTACGTCCTGGGCGGCTGCACGCTCTCCGCATCGCTGAACGTCACGGCGGGCACGGCGTTGGCCTACTTCGAAAATTACGGCAGCACCTACGCTTCCGGACAACCCTACGGTGTCATCTTGAACAATGGGGCAACGCTGACCCTGACGGGAACCCCGACCGTGCCAGTCTCATTCCTGCGCTTCAATGCCGCTCAGGAAGGGAACGGCAGTTGGCCGCTGCGGGGCTGGATGCACGGGATGGTGATGAACGGCAGCGGAGCCAGCCCCCAGCCGCAGGTCAACGCCAGCTTCACGCGCTGGCCCGGCATCGCCAACTCGGCGGCCTTCTTCCGCGACGCTTGGAAGTATGGCAGTTTCCGCATCGCCAACAGCGAGTTTTATGGGTTGAGCCTCTACACCTACGGGGCGCACACGTATTTCACCAACTGCCACTTTTATCGGGCTTGGATCGTAATTTCCGGGGACACGATCTCCACGGATGCCACCTTTCGCAACTGCACCTTCTACAACGGCATGATGTTCCTGAAGCGCTTCAGCTACCGGGGAACCTCGAACTGGCGGGTGGAAAACACGGCCTTCGATGGGACCAAACTGATTACGTATGACCAGTTCAACGGGAATACCAATTACACCTGGATGGATTACAACTGCTACAATCCC
>JALOTT010000319.1 GCA_025457745.1 Verrucomicrobiota bacterium | reverse complement strand
TTCTTGACCGACTTGTTGGAGACATAAACCACGGCGCCCTGTTCGTTCTGCTCGGTCAGGTTGTAATCAGTGCCCAGATACTTGGGCGGGTCGGAGTAGTGGGTTTCGCCAAGCGTGGGCATCCACTCGTCCGGGTGGGCGGTCTGGCAGATATAGATCAAATCGAACTTCGTCTTGATCTCTTTCGCTTCGAAATTCAGCCGTGCGCTATCAAGGAAGAAGGTCCATGAGCCGTCATTGGGCGTGCCATCGGAGACCAACCACCAATCATAGAAGTCACCCAGCATGATGTCCTGGCGTCCGACCGTGAGCGCCAGCGGCTGTTCGCCGATGTTGTTCCACTTCACATTCAGATTGTCGAAGATGCCATAACGCCACTCCATGCCATCCCGTGGTGTGGTTGGTGGAACGGTCGCTGCCGGACGACCATACGGGCCGAAACTTGCTGGCACCGTGAAATATCTTGGCTCTGCCGAGAGGCGCGCATTGACACTCACATTGGTCACGGGTGTGACTGAGGCCCAAACCCGTCCTCGAAACCGGACCACATTTTGATCGGATACGTGACTTGCGTCGCTCAAACTGAGCACGTTCGGCATATACTCGTCACGGACACGAATGTCAGCGCCCCACGTGAGCCAGTCGCACGGCGCCTTTACGCTATCCTCCCACTTGTCGTAAGCGCTGGGTGGGGGAGCTTTCGGCGCGGATGCGGCGGTTTGGGCCTGGGTTACAGTGGTTGCCGTAGCGAGTGCTACGAGGCTTAACGTTACTTTGATGGTTGAGCGCGACATATGATTTTACGGTTGTTCTAATTGAGTTGTGAATTCAAGACTTCGCTGAGTTGGAGTTGGTCTTTGGAAAACAAAGGTCAAGGTGGTTGGGGTCCGATTTGGCTGAGAAGGCGCTGACCACCACGGCCGTCAGCAGCGAAAGCGGCAGGCCGATGAACAACGGGTCCACGACCGGCCAGTTTGGCGCGCTGGTAAAAATGCTCTTGCCGACCAAACCAATGACCGTGCATTCCGGCACCTTCACAAATGCCAGCCAGAACGTGGAGGCAAAGAAACCCACCAGCATCGAGGCAATCGCGCCCGCCTTGGTGATGCGGCGGCAATACAGTCCACCCACAAATGCCGGCAGAAAGGTCGAGGCGCACAGGCCGAAGAAAATCGCCGTGGCGCGGGCGATGATGCTCACCACCGCCTGTTCCTTCTTTGCGTAATAACCAAAGGCGACCGCCAGCACCAAACCGAGCAGGATGGCCGTGCGAACGATGTAAATGGTGCGGTTCGACCCGCCATCCGTTTTGCCGCCGAAAAGTCGCTCAAACACATCCCGCCCCGCGGCCGTGCCAAGCGTGTGAAACTGGCTGGACAATGTGCTCATGGCCGCTGCCAGCAACGTGAGCATGAACACGAGGCCGAACCACTTTGGCATCGCCATATTGATGTAGGTGGGGATGATCTGGTCCGAGTTACCCTTGGCATAGACAATGGAAATGCTCCGGCCTTGCGCGAGTTGATTCGGGCCGACGGTTTCCGCGAGAAATGGTTGATCCTTGTCCAACAGAGCGGGCACCACCACGCCTTCGCGCACGACGCCCAACTCATTGGTCGCCTTGGCCACTGGAAGCCACTTGCCCACGGCATCGGTCTTCACGGCGGCTACGTAGTTGGTCAAGGGTTTGCCGTCCTTGCTGGTTTCCTTGATGGCGTCTGCCCATTCGCCGGAGGGGCTTTTCTTCATGACTTGCAGAAAGGTGTGCTTCTTGCCCGCGTCAACCATTTTTAGCACGCGGCCCTGAAACAGCGGACCATGCAGCGCGAAATAGGCGTTGGACAGCGCGCCCGTTACGAAAGCCACCCCCGTCATTGCGAAGATGAAAATGCCGCCAATGCCCACGGCGCGGTTCAATTCCCGTTTGCTTTTCACGGTCATGAAGCGCACGGCCAATTGCGGTTGCGCCAACACCCCAATGCCCACGCCCATCGTGATTGTGGAAATCACAATCCACCAAAGGTTGTACTTCGTTTCGCCAAATCCAAATTGCGGCATGGCCGCCCAACCCTGGTGGCCGATGGCGGTGAGTGTCGGCGGCGTGAGGTCTTTGAGATCGCTCAACATTTGATGACCACCGATAACTCCGCCGACCTTGGCATAGGTGAAGATGATCAGGATTGCCATGCCGACAAACATGATGACGCCCTGCAACGCGTCGGTGTACATCACCCCCTTGAGACCGCCGAAAAATACATACGCCGCCACGATCACTGCAAAAATCATCAGTGCAGCGTTGTAGTCCATGCCAAAAAATGTGGTGACGAATTCCGTGCCGCCGATCAGCACGGCGGCGCCGTAAAGCGGCATGAACTGCGCGATCACCAAGCCGGCGAAGACCTGAATGAACGTGCTCTGGTAACGCCGGCCCAGCAATTCGGGAAACGTGTGCGCGTCCAGCCGGTGGCCGATGCGCCGCGTCGGTTCGCCGAGAAAGATGAACGCAATGAAGATGCCGATGAAAATGTTGCAGAAGGTCAGCCAGAGCAGGCTCATGCCGAACAGCCCCGCCACGCCGCCGAAACCGACGATGGCGCTGGTGGAGATGAAGGTGGCACCGTAACTCAGCGACATCACGAACGGGTGCGCCTTGCGCCCGGCCACGAGGTAATCGGTTGTGGTTTTGGTGCCGCGATAACCCAAGTAGCCCAAGAAGGCGGTGGCAAACAGGTAGAGCAGGACGATGACGATATCGAGTAGATTGACTTCAGCAAAAAACATAGTTCCTCCGGTTTGGTTCAGATTCATGGGGTTGGCGGGGGCTTTGAAGTCAGAGCTTCTCTTCCGCCTTGTCTTCTTCGGCGGCCCAGCGGACATCCTCCGCCTTGATTTCCTCGTCGCCGCGGTTCCAATTCAGCCACCCGTACAGTACACACAACAGCGCGCTGCCAATGCACAGCAGGTAAACCAGCGCGACCCATTTGTCTTCAATGCCCAGCATAACTCAGTTCTCCTCTTCTGATACTTACATTGACTTCGGTTAACTCCCGTGTTCGTGTCCGGGGCCGGTTCACAATTCAAGCCACGGCATCGAATCCTGACTCACGGGCCGTGTCATCTTTAAGAAAACAAGGGCTGGCGTGTCCAGCTTTGTGAAGGCGATTTTACAGAATACAGATGGTTTCATACATAACATCGAGAAATGTGATGTTTGGAAAACCCGTTGTCCCTGATGCGCCGCTGCTCGTTGAGACTCAAAAACCAGACTTGTTTTCACGCCAGCTTTTTGTTGCACTCCAGCGCGAGTCATCCTGCTGGATGGGAATTTTTGAAATGGCAACCCACATGTCCTCAGCCAAACGACAACTCTTGAGTGGCGATGAAGCCATTGCGCTGGCGGCGCGTGACGCCGGGGTCGCCCTGGGCGCCGGCTATCCCGGCACGCCCTCCACTGAAATTCTGGAACGCTTCAGTGAACTCGGCGGGCGCGGCCAATGGTCGCCGAATGAAAAGGTTGCGCTTGAGGTTGCCATTGGCGCCGCGTTCGCGGGCGCGCGGGCCATGGCTACGATGAAGCACGTTGGACTTAACGTCGCCGCTGACCCGCTTTTCACCGCAGCCTATACCGGCGTTACCGGCGGACTGGTCATTGTTTCCGCGGACGATCCGGGCATGGCGTCGAGCCAGAATGAGCAGGACAACCGCCGGTATGCCGTCGCCGCCGGCGTGCCGATGCTCGAACCTTCCGACTCGCAGGAGGCATACGATTTCCTGTTCGCGGCGTTCGAGATTTCCGAACGCTGGAAAATTCCAGTGATCCTGCGCGCTACGACGCGCGTGTGCCACAGTTACACCATCGTGGAACCGCGCGGGCCAAACGGCACGCCCAAGACGGCTAAGTTTGAGCGCGACATCCGTGGACGCGTGATGATTCCGGCGTACGCCCGTCCGGCACACAAACGTCTCCGCCAGAAACTCGCGGAGATTCTGGAGTGGAACGAAACCAGTCCGTTCAATCGTATCGTTTCCGGCAGCAAATCGCTGGGCATCATCACCAGCGGCGTTTCGTTTGTGCATGCGCGCGAGGCGGCGCCCGAAGCCAGCATTTTGAAGCTGGGCTTCACCTATCCGCTGCCAATGAAGAAGATCGCGGAGTTTGCGAAATCCGTGCATTGCTGTGTAGTAATCGAAGAAGGAGACCCGTATCTCGTGGACGCCATCCGCGCAGCGGGCATTCCCGTTGAGGGCAAGGCGGAGATGTATCGCTTTGGCGAACTCGACGTGCCGCGGGTGCGACGCATCCTGACCAACGACCTTAGCCCCGAAGCCATCAAACCACCGGGTAAAGCACCCCAGCTTTGCGACGCCTGCCAGTACCGCATCGTGTTCGAAGGCCTGCGCAAGCGTGATTGCATCGTGGCGGGCGACATAGGTTGCTACACGCTGGGCGTGTTGCAACCGTTCGAAGCGATTGATACCTGCGTCTGCATGGGCGCGAGTCTGGGCGTGGGGCTGGGCTTGCGACACGTGTTGCCGCCCGAACAGGCGCGGCGAGTGGTGAGCATCATCGGCGACAGCACTTTCATGCACAGCGGCATCAGCGGCCTGGTGGAGATGGTTTACAACCCGCCGCCGGACGGGCACGTGCTGATCATTCTCGACAACGCCACCACGGCGATGACCGGACATCAGGAGCATCCGGGGACGGGCCGCAAGCTGGGCCACGAACCGACGAACAAAATCGTCATTGAAGACCTCGCCCGCTCGCTGGGCATCAAGCGCGTGCATGTCATCGAACCGCGCGCCGGCACAAATGATTTCGAGCGCGTGCTGGACGAATGCCTCGCGAGCAAGGAACTGTGCGTCATCATCGCGCGCCGCCCGTGCATCCTCATCGTCAAGCGGCTGCGCGAACTGGAAAAATGCGAATGCGAATCGAAGGAGGCCCAATGCCCATCAATCTAACGAACGTGGTGGTGGCCGGCCTCGGCGGGCAGGGTGTGCTTA
>JALOTT010000318.1 GCA_025457745.1 Verrucomicrobiota bacterium | reverse complement strand
TAGCCGGGCGCGATGTCGGTGGTGAGCGGCCCGAGCGTGTAGAACGGCGCTTCGCCGCACCACTCGAGTTGCTTGGCCATGTTTTCCTCGATCATGTGCGTGGGCAACTGGTGGCAACGTGGTTCAACTTGGGCGAAACTTTTCAAATTCAACTCGCGTTAAAATTCTCGGTGAACTCGGCTCAAAACTTGATAACCGAAACCGTCTTCACGCTCACCGCAGTTTCTTTCTCTTGGTTGAAGTCTTCGCCTGCGACTTCTCAGCAAGACGTGCCCGCGCCAGCCGCACCGCCTCGTGCAGCTTCTTTTGCAATTGCTCCTTCGGCAGCACGTCCGTCCAATAGGACGACACGCGGATGCCGGACTTCTCCAAATCAAGCAACTCCACCGTCTCATGCCGCTGACCCGCGCAGAGAATCAGACCGACGGGCGCTTCCTCGCCCGGCTTGCGCTCGTGGCGGTCAAGCCAGCGGAGGTAGAGTTCCATCTGGCCTTTGTCAGCGGGCTTGAACTCGCGCAGCTTCAGGTCAATCGCCACGAGCCGCCGTAAGTGACGATGGTAAAACAGCAGATCGAGGTAATGGTCATCACCATCTACCATGATGCGCTTCTGTCGTTCGAGAAACGCGAAGCCGACGCCGAGTTCGAGAATGAACGCCTCCATCTCGCGCAGAATGGCCGCTTCAAGGTCGCGCTCTGCGTATGTGTCGCGCAGGCCAAGAAAATCCAGCACGTAAGGGTCACGGAACACGAGGTCGGGCGTGAGCTTGTCCTCCTCGCGCAACGCCGCCAGCTCCTGCCGGATAAGCTTGTCCGGTTTTTTCGACAACGCCGTGCGCTCGTAAAGCATCCCGCCGATTTTCTTCTCCAGCGTCCGCGTGCTCCACTTTTCGATGCGGCACATCTCCGCGTAGAAATCGCGCTTCAGTTCGTCGTCGAGGTAGATGATGGACTTGAAATGTGTCCATCCCAATTGTCTCCGCAGTGCGGAGACAATTCGCTCATCGGGGAAAGCTTCGGCAAAGCGCACCATGTGACGCAGCGTTTTCGTGCTGAACCCGCGCCCAAACTCCATTTCCAATTGTCGCCCCAGCGCGGCGACAATCTTTGCCCCATACTCCGCACGTTTCTCTTTGAGGATGTCCTGCCGAATCCGGCGGCCGATGTGCCAGTAGAGCGCGACCAACCCGGAATCCACCGCCCGCGCCACCTGCTCCCGCGCCGCGAGGATGAGTCCGCGCACCTCCGCCAGCAGCGGCGTGACTCCCCGCGCGGGCTTGGCGGAAACTTTGGTGAGCGGGAGTTTCTTGGGCATGGCTATTTCAACAGCGCGCCTGCTCCAGCCCGGCGTCGAGCATACGCACTTCGCTCCGGGGAATCTCGAACTGCGACGCCATGAACTCCGCGACCGGATTGGGCGTAAGGAACTGCCCCAACTCGTGCTGCTTGTCCAAGTCGTCCGGCGATGCCGGAGCAAATGGCGAAAGCGTTGGCGCTTTACCGGCAATGTCGTTCGGATGGATGGCGGCGGTTGTCACAAGCTCTGCCACGATGATAGCAACGTCGGGGGCGCTATCAATGCTGATGAACGCTGATTGCTTTCAACGCAAAGGCGCGAGGGCGCAAAGAATTTCAACCACGGATCAAACCGATGGACGCGGATTTTTTGACGCAAAATACGTCCGATTCAAGGGAGTGTTGCCCTGTAGAAGCGCCGGCTCGAATTCGTCACCGCTGGGTCAGCAAAGAAAACCGTTCCGTTGGTGTTCACGAGGAGAGCTGTTGTTGTCCAGTCGGTCAGATTCGTAGAACTCTGGACGAGGTAATTGTAGTTCGACGCGCCGGAAAGCATCAGCAGAGGCGTGTTGTTGCTGGCGGCGAGCAACATGTCGAGCCGAATTGGTTCTCCGACGCCAGTAAAACCCGTTTTGACGTTTGTGATTGTGACGCTCGACGTAAAGTTGGTCATCGGATCGAGTCGGAAGCTCAGTGTGTAAAGCCCGTTCGTAAGCGCACCTGGCAAAGCAAAACGATAGCTCTGGAGGTTTGTCGAAGACACGCGCTCGTCCACCATTCCGATTTGATTGGTGTTCCAATACACGGTCAACAATCCATCCGCCTCGTTGGTGCTGGTGAACCCGGCGTCAAACTGGACGAAATTAACCGTATTGGAAACTGTCACTCCGACTGCGAGCCAAGATGGTGAGTGGGTTGTCAGCGAGAATCCAGCACCGCTGAAGCTCACGCCATCCAAGCTTGTTCCGGATGGAAGCGCATTGATTTGGAGACTTGCATTCAGATTGAACGGAAATGGATTCTGCGTCAGTGGCGCTGGGCCGCAAAGCACCAGTGGCTGATTCCCAACCGGAAAGTTGCCCCGATTATTCCAGCCGCCTCCTTCTTTGCTCATCGCAAAACCGTAACCGTTGGCACAACCGGGCGCAGTTCCACCAATCGTCGCGAAGTAAAAATCATGAGGATAGGGATGCGATGAAGTCGCACGTTGACCGCAAATCTGGTCGAGCAAAGGCGGAGTGCTTCCCGCTGTCGAACTCGAACAATAAATCGGGGAAATCTGTTTATTCGGGTCAGCCCAAGTGACATCTACCGAATAGGCATTGTCGAGCGGCCCTTTCGTGAAGTTGCCCGTTGCGTCTTGCGCGAAGTAGCAATCGGCCCAATCGGCATTCGCACCGTAAACGCTTGTGCCCACTTGGAAGAACGACAAATACGGGTCAAGAAAAGTGGAATGAACAACGGTGCTCGGAGAGAGTTCCTTGAACTTCTTTGCGGCAGCTTCGACGAAAGCCGACCCCGCACTGTGGCCTATGAGGTGAACGTGTTGCCAATTCTGTTGAGCTAATTCTTTGGCGTAAACACCGCCTTGAATTCGCGCATTTATCAGAGCGAAGCCGGGCGTTACCCAAGCCTGCCCTTCCCATGTGTAGGGAATGACCAGCCAATTCGCGGGCGCGTGTGACCGTATTGCGTCCGCCATCGAGTTCACCCAAGAGACATCGTTGAGGACTCCAAATGGCTCGAAGCCGTGAGTGACAATTACCAAGCTGTCCACGGCGGGCGGTTTTGTTGGAGGCGGCGCAGGAGAAATCTGTGTTGGCTGACTGCCGTTCGCCCCATCCGTCAAGACCGCCAAGGAAGCGGTCGCGCTCACGACCGACCCGGCGGCGTTCCAGACGACGACAGAGTATCCGCCCGAAGCTGTAGGACCGACAGAATTCAACGTCAAAGAAGCGCCGTTTGCTCCCGCGATGTTCACGCCATTCTTGCGCCATTGATAGTGCATGGCCGTATTTCCATTCGCCGTCACCGTGAAAGTTGCATTCGCTCCAGCCAGCACAGTTTGGTTTTGTGGTGGCACACCAATTGTCGGCGGCAGCACAGCCGCGCCGGAAATTACAAGTTTAGGGCGCAGCGCCGGAACGCCAGCGTAATCGGCGCTGTAGAACTCGTTGAAATTATTGTTGAAGAAGCTCACCGGACGAAATTGCAGGCCGTAATTGGAATACGTGCCATCCTGCCATGCGTTGTAGAGGCTGGTGATGTCCATGGCATACCACTGGCCTAGTGTCGGATTCGGAACGGCGCTCCCCAACCATTGACTTGCGGCAGGCCGATCCGCCCACCAGAGCCGCTCCCGATCGCGACCAGTGCCCTGCGTCCGCCAATCCCAAAACTGCGTGATGCGATCGAGATACATGGTCGTTCCCCCGCCGGATTGGTTGTAGCAGTAGAGATACAACACGGCTGACGACGCATTCGTCGGAAAACCAGCCAAGTCGAATTGCAGCAACGAGTAGTATTCGTCACCCCATCCGCCCACTCGTAGCTTTTCGTCATTTTGTCCACCGCCAGGGAAGCTACCGCCGGGAGCGTAGGAATAAACGCTCGTCGTCCAAATGTCTTTGGAATCCCCAGGGGCGGGCTGAATGACGTATTCGGCGGCGAAAACGACCGGGGCAATCGCCACGAATACAACGACGGTCACGCGCAAGCGCAACGCGACGATTGCTTGAAGAAGATTCTGTTTCATAGGTTTTCCTTTCAGGCAGCAGCCGGGCCAGGCTGTTTCGCATGCGGCTTCTTTCAGAACGCCCTGATTGAACCGGAACAATCGCCTTTCAGCAAGGCCCGGTTTTCCACATTCAGGCTGGTTCACAGCCTCAAGACTACCGCCAAGCGGAGCACGAGGTAAAGCCTCGTGTTTGGCCGTCGAGCTTTCCGCGAAAATGCGCCCATGCCGTCGCGCAAACCCGAATCCTGTCCGCACCGAAAGCGACTCGGAAAGAACGTCGCCACCTTGCGAGCGCGTCGGGATTTGACTCAAGAAGGACTGGCCGAAAAAGTCGGCGTGAGCGCCCGCTACATCCAGAACGTCGAAGCAGGTGACAACTTCCCCAGCCTGCCAACGCTGGCCCGTTTGCGTGCCGTGCTGCGCTGCGATTGGAACGAACTCTTTGCGGGTTGCGACAAGGTCTGATTCGACTCCTCACCCCCAGCCCTCTCCTCGTTCGGCGAGGAGAGGGAGAATTATTTTGTGGGACGTGAACCCAGGGTAGCTCGGTGCGAACCGCACGGGTCACGAGCAACCCTGGGCTATTTTCTTTTGCTCCGTTGGAGCATCAGCGTGAATCCGCGTTCATCAGCGGGTCAACTTCTTTGCGCCTTTGCGTCTCTGCGTTGAAGCCCGTTCACGCCTTCGCGTAAAGCTCACTTCCTTTATCAGTGAACTCGCGGGACTTTTCTTCCATGCCCTTTTTCAACGCTTCTTCTTCGGCGATGCCTTGCTCTGCCGCATATTTCCGCACGTCCTCCGTTATCTTCATGCTGCAAAAGTGTGGCCCGCACATGGAACAGAAATGAGCCGTCTTCGCTCCTTCTTGGGGCAACGTCTCATCGTGAAATTCTCTGGCCGTCACCGGGTCAAGGGACAGGTTGAACTGGTCTTCCCACCGGAACTCAAATCTGGCTTTTGATAGCGCGTTGTCGCGGTAT
>JALOTT010000317.1 GCA_025457745.1 Verrucomicrobiota bacterium | reverse complement strand
TACCGCCGCGTATTTTTTGCCACCCCATCGGCTGCGTCACCGGCTCGCACAGGCGGTGGCGCGCGGGGCGCGGGTGCGCTTGCTGCTGGCGGGGAAAAGTGACGTGCGCCTGATGCAACTCGCGTCGCGTTCGCTTTACCGGCGACTGGTGCAAAAGGGCATCGAACTTTGGGAATATCAGCCGCAGGTGCTGCACGCGAAATTGATCGTGGTGGACGACATCGTGTTCGTCGGCTCGTCGAATCTCGACCCGCGCAGTCTGCGCATCAACTTCGAGATCATGCTCCGCATTCAGAACGCCGCGCTGGCCGCGACCGTGCGCCAGCAGTTCGAGGCCGATTTGGCGCAGCGCGCGATCCCCATCACCTGCGACGGGCTTCAGCAGGGCCGCTCGTGGTGGGAACGACTGAAACAGCGCCTTGCTTATTGGTTCTTCGCCCGCCTGGACCCCGAACTGGCAGCGCTTAAGTTGCAGACGTTGCGGCTACGCAAAGATCGGCTCGTGCAGCGCGTAAAGCGTGTCCGCCGCGCGGGTACCCGCAAGGCTGATAGGACCGCTGGGGTCGCTTAATAATTCAGAAGCCACCGTTAGGATTTGCCGAAGTGTGAGAAGCGAGATTGAAAGAGAATAACCCAACCCTTTACGGCTGGGTCACGCGAAGGCGCAGGAAGCGTTGGGGTGCGCTTGGGATTGGAACATTGTCGCGCACAACGAGGGTTTCGAGACCGGCGCCGACGCGCGAGAACTCCGCGGTCTGCGCTGTGGCGGTGACGCGGTTTGTGCCGGAGTAGGTGCAGCCGGACGACCACGTTTGTAAATCGGCGGAGGCTTCCACGCGGTAGGTGATGTCGCTGGCGGTGGTGAGGAGCGGAAACGTCATCCCAAGGAACTGTGCGCCGTTGGTCACGACGAGCGAGGCGCTGACATTGGGCGTGGCGTTGGCAATCAGGGGATCGGTGTTGAAGGCGTACTCCTCGAGGTTGGGATACCGGTCACCATCCGGATTGGCGTCATTGCCGGCGCTGGTGGCGTTGGTGCCGAAATTCACGCAGCGCCAGGCCGCGAGCGGGGCGGGCGCTTCGGCGTACGTGATCTTGTTGGCAGCGAGGTCGGCAGCGAGCGGGCCGCCCGCCTGGTTGAAGACCCAAGGGCGGTAGCTGGCGTCGCCGCGCAGGTGATACTCGAACCAGCCAGTCATGTAGCGACGGTAAAGAGACTGCCGCGCGCTGTTGGCCCTGCCGCAAAACAGCGCGCTCAAGGCACTGGGCGGATCCTGCGGATCGGTGTGATTTGCACCGACGATGCGGATGCCGCGCTTGGGCGCGAGCGCGGCGTTGAAAAGCGTGAGTGCGCTGCCGTTGGCGTTGCAACTCGACGGCTCGGAGTAAGTGATGGCGACCGGCGCGGCGATGGTTGCCAGCGCTGCCACGCCCAAGCCGCTGTTGTCCACCGGGTCCATCGGCGAGACCGCGCGGATGCGCGAATCACGCGACGCCGCAAGGATCGCGCTGAGCCCACCCGCAGAGTGACCCGTCGCTCCGACTCGGTCGGCGCGGACGCGGCCAAAGAAGAGCGAGTTCGTGTCGCTGTCGCGGGCTTCAATCCAGTCAATGCACTTGCGCAGGTCGTCGGCAAACCGGCTGTGGTCGCTGGCAGCGTTGGAGTTGGGAATCAGCACGATGTAACCGCGCGTGGCCAGGTGGCGGCCCTGATTGACGTGCTGATCTTTCGATTGCGAAAACCCATGGCCAATCAAAATGACGGGGCAACGACCGGCCGCGGCGCTGAGGGCATTGGTCGTGCCGGGGAAATAAACATCTGTGGTCAGCGTCGCGCCCTGAGTGCCGGGAATGCCCAAGGTCAGGCGAGTGGAAGTGAAAGGACCGTCGAGAGACGGGTCGGTAGCTGCGGGGGCAAGACCCAAGCCGGCACTGAACATCAAACTGAGAATCACACGCCATGTCTTCACGCGTTGAAAGATAAGAGCGCAGGCTGGGTAAGCAACGGCCAAAAAACAACTGAGGCCAGCGAAAGCCGCTTCCGTTCCCTCCTGTCAAGTGGTCATTATTGCCCGCGAATCATCGGCAACAGTTGGCTCAGGTTCAGCGAGCCGGCTTTGTCCCGGATGGCGCTGGCGTAGCTGCCGTGCAGGCCGCGCGCCTGTTCCGTGAGCGAGCCGAAGAGCTGGCGCAGTTCGATGGCGGAGAGCTTGCGTCCGCCGGCGTAGTATTGCTGCGCCAGCCGGCCCAAAGCCCACGTGCTCGCGAAGGACATCGCGGAGCTGGCCACCTGGCGTCCGACGCCGCGCATCAGGCCGCCGCCCATTTTGCCGAGCAGCCCGCCGAGCAGTTTGCGCGCGTATCCTTCCACGACCTGCGAGGTCAGGCCCAAACCGGCGGTGGCGGCGAGTTCCTTGATGTGGCCGCGGTCGAGATCGTGACCGTGGTGTTTACCGATGCGATAGACCATTTTCATTTGCAGCGGAATGATGGCCATGGTGGCGAGCGACTCGGGCATCAACTCCAGCGCGCCGTTCAGAATGGCATAGTTCAAAATCATCCGATCCAGTTCGGCATCGGCGGCGGGGCGCGGGGCGCTGGCCGCCACAACGGCGCCCGCGGCCAGCGGCTCGACGGCCAGCGCGTCGGCAGAGCGTTCAAACGGCGCCGTTGCCGCCGGATCGAGTTGCAACTCCCGATGCAAGTTGGCCAGAAATGCTTTTTCAGCGTCGGTCTGCGCGCCATCGGCATCGCAGACGCACACGGCCATCTCGTAGGCGAGTTGGCGGAGTTCCGGTGTGTGCAGCGACGCGGCGGCCTGCGTCAGCGTGACCTGCTTGAGCAACACCCGTTGATAAAGTGCGGCGGGGTGCACGCCCTCCTGCGGGAGGCTTTGCGCGATGCGCTTCAATTCCGCGCGTTCCGCGTCATTTTTCACGCCGTCGGCGAAGCCCGCCATCAGGGCCAGGGTGAGAATGGATTCTTTTTCAGTGGGATTCATGAAGTGAGGGTGTTTCCGAATTCAATCGTGCAACGGTGAAGCCGGTCGCCCGAGTGGCACGCCCGCCGGCTGGGTCAGGGTATTGATCACCGGCGGAGCGATTCGCGCTGCCGCGCCCCGCGCCCGCAGAGCCGCGTTGATCATGTAGAGTTCGCCAATGTTGTCCGGCGTCAGCAGGCCGGCGATCCGGCCGTTGTGCAGCACCGGGATCGCCGCCGGACGCTCCGGCTGGCTCTGCCCCATGACCACATCCAGCAAGTCGTCGGGCCGCGCGACCTGAAAATTTCGCTCCATCACTTCGGCCACGACCTGGCTCTCCCCGCGGTCGCGCAGCGCCTCGAACAAACGGTCCCGCGTGAGCAAACCCACCATCTGGCCACGTTCGACCACCGGAAAATCCTGCTGCGAACCGGCCAGGAGAGTCCGCGAAGCATCGCCCAAAGTCGTTAGCGGCGAGAGTGTTTCAAATTGCGTCAACATCGCTTCGCGCACCGGGACGCCATCAAAGGCGGATTTCATCTCCACCGCCGCCGCTTCTTGCGACGCCCCGATCCACACAAACAGCGCAATGAGCAGCAGCATCGGGTTGGTGAACAAACCCACGAAGCCAAACACCACGGCGATGCCTTTGCCGATGGCCGCCGCCAGGTTGGTGGCGCGCACCGGCCCGAGCCGCATGGCCAGCAGCGAGCGCAGCACCCGACCGCCGTCCATGGGGAAGGCCGGGATCAGGTTGAACCCGACGAGAAACACGTTCGCCAGCAACAGGCGTTCAAAGAGGTTACCGCCCGTCAGGCTCAGGGAGGAAAGCGTTTGCCAATAACCGCCCAGCCAGAGGCCCACCGCCAATCCGGCGGCAATGACGACGTTGACGGCCGGGCCGGCGAGCGCCACGACAAGTTCCTGCGCTGGTTTCTCGGGAATGCGCTCCAATCGCGCCAGTCCGCCGATGGGCAGAAGGGTGATGTCTATCGTTTTGACGCCGTAACGCCGCGCCGCCAGCGCGTGACCGAATTCATGCAGCAACACGCAGAGAAATATGCCGGCGAAAAACAATACTCCGGTCACCGCCGCCTCCACACTGCGCCCAGCCAGTCCGTGCGCCACGCCAATGAAACCGAGCAGCAGCAGGAACGTAAAGTGGACGTAAACATCCACGCCCAACATCCGCCCGAGGCGGAACGACCAGGTATTGCGATTTGCGTTTTTGACTTTCATAAGCGGCTCAAGATGGTCGGATAAATTGGTTCGGGCTTTTTGTTGACCGGGGCTGCGCCAACAGGCGTAGCTCAATGCTGCTCCGACTGACCTGCCTGAATTACCGCCTCGCGCTCACCCGCAGCGGCGTCCGCTTCGCGCGCCATCGCTGATCCAGTTTCTGTTGGCGGACGCACCACCAGCATGGAACAGGGAATTTCCTTCAGCAAGCGCTCGACGGTTGAGCCAAGCAGAATGTATTTCAGCGTTGTCCGCCCTCGGGTGCCGAGCACGACGAGGTCCGCGTCCACGCTCCGGCAAAATTCGGCAATGCCGTGGCCGTGTGTTTTGGCCTGCGTGACGGTGTAGAACGCCGAGGTCTCGGGCGGCACTTCTGCGAACCGGCGCAGATTGCCCTCCAGGAGCGCTGTGCAGCCTTTCTCAAAATCCGTGAGCGCCCACAACCGGTCGGGCGAACTCCAGTTGTTCCACTCGGCCTGAAAGACATGCAGGAAATGCAACTCGGCCTGGTCCTGAGCCGCCACGCGCAGGGCGTGCTTCACCACTTCTTTCGAGGTCTCCGAAAAATCCACGCACGCCACGATGCGCCGAAACGGTTGCGGGTGGGTCTGTTTGACGAGCAAGACCTTGGTGGCGGTTTTGCGGAGGCACTTCGTGGCCATCGTGCCCGCACCGTAAGGCAACAGCGAGTCGCCGGTGATACCGAGAACCAGCAGGTCGGCGCGGCGGGAGCGGCTTTCCTGAAGCAGCACGTCGAGCGTCACCCCGTTCATCACCTCGCGGCTGTGGCCGGC
>JALOTT010000316.1 GCA_025457745.1 Verrucomicrobiota bacterium | reverse complement strand
ACGTGCGCACGGCGAAGAGTCCGGGCGTTAGCGATCTGGTCGGCATGTTACGCGATTGGCCGGTGTGATGTGACGAGTGACGGGTGACGAGAAACAAGCCGCCTACCTTTCGACAACCAGACCAATGAATACCAGCCAGCCGCAAGATGATGGAACTGCAAAACCGGTTGACCGACTTGATGGTTACGGCATCTACCGGCTCGCCCGCCAATTGTTCGACGATTTTTGGAACGACGCGGAAATATTGGCCAAGGATTTTCGCGGACGAGAACTGGCCAGGCAGCAAGTACGAAGCCTTGACTCGACTTGCGCCAACATCGAAGAAGGCTTTGGGCGCGGTTTCGGAAAGGAATGGCCGCAACATCTGAAAATAGCGCGAGGCGAAGCCCGCGAAAGCTTGGGACGTTACGAACGCTGCCACCACCTCCTCCCCCCAGATTTGATCAAACAGCGGGTTGCCACCTTGGATCACATCATCGGCGGACTGACAAAAACCATCCAAACCATCGAAGGTCGCACGACTGCTCCGTCTCGTCACCCGTCACCCGTCACCCGTCACCCGAAATGATACTCCCCGTTGTCAAGTACGGCCATCCCGTGTTGCGCCAAAAAGGTGCGCGCATCGAATCCGTCAACGCTTCAATCAAAAAACTCATCGCCGACATGTTGGAGACGATGTACGCCGCCAAGGGTGTGGGCTTGGCGGCGCAGCAGGTGGGCCAAGCGTTGCAACTGACGGTCATTGATGTTCGTGGCGTCACGGACCGGCCTTCGACATTGGAGCAAGAAGGCAAGCCTGACGATGTCCACGGCTTCATGCCCCTGGTTCTGATCAACCCGGAGGTCAAACCCACGGGCGAAACAGTTGCCGGCGGCGAAGGTTGTCTGAGCTTTCCCGAAGTTTTTGCTGAAATTGCACGCCCCGAATTCGCGGATGTACAAGCACTCGACCAAAAAGGCAAACCCATCACGTTCCGCGGCGGCGGGCTCCTGGCGCGCGTGGTGCAGCATGAAGCAGATCACCTCAACGGCATCCTCTTCATTGACCGGATGGCCAGCGACACGAAACGGGAATTAAAACCGCAGTTGGAGGAGCTCCAAGCCGCCACCAAAGTTGAGTTGCAGCAGGCGAAGAAGAAATAGCCCACGCCTCGCCCGGGGCAGCTTCCTTGTTCAGGCCAGTCATACCCACCACGATGCCCCGCCCCCGTGAAAGGGTCTGCTCACTGCTGCCGCACAAACTCCACTTCGAAGTTCTGCCCCATCGCGGCCTGAAAATAATTGCCCACCAGACGATCGGCAGCCGGCTGGTAAACGAGCGTGTAGGTCGAACCGGGGTAGTTCACGTCGCGCAACTCGATGAAGACCTTGACGGTCGCGCCCTCCTGCGACGCTTCGGCTTTCGCCACGTTGATGGGCCGGGGATTAAAATAGCCGGCCTCCAGTTTGCCCTCCGCCGTTGCCGTGCGAATCTCTAGAATATAACCGCCGTCGGGGCGCAGCCATTTGCCTTTCAGCTTCTCGAATCCCGGGCTGGGATTTGCGGCGGGCGCAGGCGGGTTCGTGGCGTTGACCGTGGTCGGCGACGGTGCTGGCGACGGCGCGTCCTCTTTCTTCGCGCAGGCCGACAGAATTGCGGCAGCGAGGACGGTAACGAGGAAGTGTTTTGGTTTCATGGTGGTGTGCTTTCAGTTTTTGAATGGTGGCTTCTGCTCCGCCGACTTTTGTTCCCGCAGCAGAGCCTGTTCAAAGATCGCGCTGTCTTCGTGCGCCGGATGACGCTTGCGCACGGAGCGAATCGCCTGCAGGGCCAGATCGGACCGGCCTGCCTGGTGGAGGTAAAACGCATAGGTGTAACCGTATTGCGGATTGTCCGGCCCTAACGCGGCGGCGCGACGGCACCAATCGAGCGCCTCTTCGGAGTGCGCTTTCGACAACAACACGCCAAGGTTGTAAGCGGCCTGAGCAGATTGCGGGTTGGCCTGGAACGCGGCGCGGAACGCTTGTTCGGCCCCGGACAGTTTGCCCATTTCGGCCAGCAACATGCCGAGGTTCAGATTGGCGGCGGCGTTGGTGGCATCGAGGCTGAGGGCGCGCCGGAGACTGGCTTCGGCTTTTTCGTTTTGGCCCAGCGCATTGAAGGCCAGCGCGGCGTTCACATACAGTGGCAGGGCGTCGGGCTGCAGGCGCGTTGCGGTCTCGAACTCCGTTACCGCTTCCAACATCTGGCCGCGCGCCATGTGTAAATTGCCGAGGTTGTAGTGCGAGCTCATGTCGTCGGGACGCGACTTCATCGAAGTCATCAACTCCGCCATGGCGTCCCGCACCCGGCGGCGCGGTTCCTCGGGCAGCCGATCCTCGGGAATGGCGGCCAGCGCGGCGGCGGCGCGCACGCGCACCAGACGGTAATCATCGCCGACCGCCGTGAGCAGCGCGTTGGCGTTCGGTTGGTCCGGGCGTTCGCCCAGCGCTTCGACCGCGCCCGCTCGCACCAGCGGCGATGCATCGTCCGTCAGCTTCCGCAGCACCGGCCATTTATCGTCGGCGGGGCAGTTGGCCAGCAGCCGAACCAGCGAAACGGTCTGGATCTCTTCGCGGTCCGGCCGGGAGAGATACGCAAGAATGTCCGGCAGCCTCGTCCAGTCGCCCTTGCGCGCCGCGGCGATCAGGGCCGCGCGTTCTAGCACTGGTTTCTGGTAGTCGCGTTGGCGCCACTGGCGCACGAACTTGTCGGCCCACGCGGCGTCCTGGTTGGTGTGGCAGATATTGCAGGCGTTCGGCGATTTGTATTCGAGCGTGGTCGCCGGGGTCGGCGGGCGCATGGAATGATCGCTGCGGCGCATCCGGGCAAATTCCGTCATCGGCATGTGGCAGGAGACGCACTGGTTCCCGGGCGTGCCGGCTTCGTGGTGCGTGTGGGCGGGAGCGTCTTTGACCCGCTGCTCGTGACACGGCAGGCAGGCGTCATTGGCTTTCGCAGCGTCTGTGAAGCGATAACGCCCGCTGGAGGTGTGGCAGTGGAGGCAATCGAGCTTGCCTGATTTGGCGCACGGGCTGAGCCGCCACTGGGTGTAAGTGTAATTCTCCCCGAGGTCGCGACCGTCGGGATGGAAATCTGCGTTCTCGAACGCCACGAGATCGAAGTGATCGAAGTAACGTTCGCCCGGCGCGAAGTTCACCGTCACCGGCGACATTTTGGCGTGGCAGGGGGCGCACATCGCGTTGCGCTGCTCGATGCTGAGTTTTTTGGTGACGATGATTTTAATGTCGGCGGGTGCGGGCTGGTTGGTGGGCAGCGCGCGGAACAAGCGCGCGTGCTCCGCCGAGGGACCGTGACAGGTCTCGCAATTGATGCCCGGCTCGGCCCACGCGGTGTGATAGCTGTCGGACTTGAGGTCGTAGTTCTTCGATAGCTGGCTGACGTGGCAACTGAAGCACGCCGTGTTGAAGGTCAACGGACGTTCCTTCCAGTACAACGCCTCGTCGCGGCGGTCACCGAAGTGCCGCACCGCGCTGGCGGTGGTGTCGAACCACTCCTGCCGGCGCACATCGTAGGCCACCGGCAAAACTTGCAACCAGCCGCGCTCCAGCAGCGTCAGAAAATAAAAAACATTCTTGCCGCCGGTCGTCTGCACAATCGGATAACGCGTCTCGTTGGTGGAAGTGCGCTCAACGACCACGCCCGTTTGAAGATCAGCGCGGAAACGATATTGGCCTGCGATGATGTCGTTTGTCTGCGGGGTCAGTCGGGTTTTGGCCAGCTCCGCCGTGTACGGTTGCATGGCCAAACCGTGGAACGAGGTGGACCAGAGGGTGTAAAACTGCTCGTGGCAGTCCCGGCAGCTTGCCGAACCGGCGTAGCCGGGCAGGTGGTTGGTGCTCAGCGCTGCAGGCTTTTCCGCGACAGGATTTGTCCGGGCAGGTTGGGCGACGGTCGCGGCGGGGAGCAGGACCAAGAGGACGACCCATATCGCGCGCAGCAACTTCGCGGCGCGTCGCCGCGACCTGTCGCCTATGGAATGGCCCGAGTTCATCGAACCAAAAATTGGACCTTGACCGGTCCCTGGTTGCTGCAGCCACGATTGCACGGGCACAGACTAGCAAGGGCCAGCCTCCCGCGCCAAGCCGGGAGATTGAAATAGTGAGAGGCAGTCATCAAGCAGGGGAGACAATGATTGAAATTTGAAACATCGTGTCGGGGTGGCCCCAGCCTTCATTTGCGGCACGGGTGGTTGCTTCTCCGGCCAATTTCCGTTCGGAAGTCCGCGGCGACTTTCCGACCACGCGACCGGACAAACAGAATTTATTTTATAGAATGTTCTGTTTGTACCAATCCAGGGCAATTTCCAAACCTGTTTCGACGCCGCGGGCCGGCGCGAAACCCAACAATCGCCGCGCCTTGCTCACATCGGCCAGCGAGTGGCGCACGTCACCAGAACGGAAATCCCGATGGACCGGCTTGGCGTCCGGCAGTGTCGGGTCGCGACGGCGTAACCCGTCATTAAGAAAACGAAAAAGCTCGTTGAGCGTCGTGCGATCGCCCAGCGCGACGTTGTAAACCTGGTTCACCGCGGCGGTGTCCACGTTTGTCGCGGCCAGGAGGTTCGCCTGCACGACATTTTCGATGAAGCAAAAGTCCCGGCTCGTTTCGCCGTCGCCGTTGATGAACACCGGTTCGCGCCGCAGCAAGGACGCGATCCATAGAGGAATCACCGCCGCATAAGCCCCCGCCGGATCCTGGCGCGGGCCGAACACGTTGAAGTAGCGCAGGCCGATGGACTCCAGTCCATACGCACGCGCAAAGGTGTCCGCATAGACTTCGTTCATCAGCTTGGTCGCCGCGTAGGGTGAAAGGGGCTTGCCGATCTTTTTCTCCACCTTCGGCAACTCCGGCGAGTCGCCGTAAACGGCGCTGCTGGACGCGTAAACGAATCGCTTCACTCTCGCTTCGCGGGCGGCGATGAGCATGTTCAGGAAACCGGTGACGTTCGCCGCGTGCGTGGCCAGGGGCTC
>JALOTT010000315.1 GCA_025457745.1 Verrucomicrobiota bacterium | reverse complement strand
TACAACCGCGTGACCGCCCTGAACAATGGCAACTTTGTGGTAAGCAGCCCGAATTGGGACAACGGCACGGCGGTCAATGCGGGCGCGGTGACATGGGGCAGCGGGACGATGGGCGTGACCGGCGTGTTGTCGGCGGCCAACTCGCTGGTCGGCTCCATAGCCAGTGACTCCGTCGGCAATGGAGGCGCGACTGCCTTGAACAATGGCAACTATGTGGTAGGCAGCCTGAATTGGAAAAATTCGCGTGGCGCGGTGACCTGGGGCAACGGGACGACGGGCGTGAGCGGCGTGTTGTCGGCGGCCAATTCGCTGGTCGGCAGCACGGCGAATGACAATGTTGGCAATTTCGTGACCGCCTTGAACAATGGCAACTATGTGGTGGGCAGCCCGAATTGGAACAACGGCGCGGTGGTCGATGCGGGCGCGGTGACCTGGGGCAGCGGGGCGAACGGCGTGACCGGCGCGGTCTCGGCCGCCAACTCGTTGGTCGGCAGCACGGCGAATGACCAAGTCGGTTATTACAACCGCGTGACCGCCCTGAACAATGGCAACTTTGTGGTAAGCAGCCCGAATTGGGACAACGGCACGGCGGTCGATGCGGGCGCGGTGACATGGGGCAGCGGGACGATGGGTGTGACGGGCGTGGTTTCGGCAACCAACTCGCTGGTCGGCTCCATAGCCAGTGACTCCGTCGGCAATGGAGGCGCGACTGTCTTGAACAATGGCAACTATTTGGTGTGCAGTCCGAACTGGGACAGCGGTGGTGCGACCAATGTCGGCGCGGTGACGTGGGGCAGCGGGACGATGGGCGTGACCGGCGCCGTCTCGGCGGCCAACTCGCTGTTCGGCTCCATAGCCAGTGACTCCGTCGGCAATGGAGGCGCGACTGCCTTGAACAACGGTAATTACGTGGTGCGCAGCACGAGTTGGAACGGCGGCCGGGGCGCGGTGACATGGGGCAGCGGGACGAGCGGTGCGACCGGTGCCGTCTCAGCGGCTAACTCATTGGTTGGCAGTACAGCAAATGACCAAGTCGGCAGCAGGTACGTGGCCGCCTTGAACAATGGTAACTATTATGTGGTGGGGAGCCCGAAATGGAACAACGGCGCAGTTACAAATGCTGGCGCGGTGACCTGGGGCAGCGGGACGACCGGCATGACCGGCGTGGTATCGGCCGCCAACTCGCTGGTCGGTAGCACGGCCAATGACCAGGTCGGCTACCCTGCCGTGACCGCCCTGAACAATGGCAACTTTGTGGCAAGCAGCCTGTATTGGAATGGTTCACGTGGCGCGGTGACGTGGGGCAGCGGGACGACGGGCGTGAGCGGCGTGTTGTCGGCGGCCAACTCGTTGGTTGGCAGTACAGCAAATGACCAAGTCGGCAACTATGGCGTGACCGCCTTGAACAATGGCAACTATGCGGTAAGCAGCGTGGGTTGGGACAACGGTGCGGTGGTTGATGCAGGCGCGGTGACGTGGGGCAGCGGGACGATCGGCGTGACTGGCGCCGTTTCGGCGGTCAACTCGTTGGTTGGCAGCACGGCCAATGACATGGTCGGCTATTATTACGTGACGGCCTTGGCCAATGGCAACTACGTGGTGAGCTGTCAACGATGGGACAACGGTGCGGTGACCGACGCGGGAGCGGTAACGTGGGGTGATGGAATTCTCGGAACCGCCGGTGAAGTCACTCCGGCCAATAGCGTTCTGGGCAACACCACCAACGGCGGAAGTTCAATGGTTTTCGCCTATGATTATCTGAACGCCCGCCTCATCGTGGGCTATGCCGCCAACAATCACGTCAGCCTCTTCAGCTACACGCCCAAGATCGTTTTGGAGCAGCCCCTGAACGTGAATCTGACCAATCGCTCCACCATCATCTTCGGCGCTCCCGTGGGCACGAACGACAATCTCACCTTTATCATCAAGAACACTGCCGTTGGCGACCTCACCGGGCTGGGCATCACGATTGATGGCGCCGCCCAAGCGCGGTTCACCGTCGTCACCGATCCCGTCGCCCCGGTCAGCGGCCCGTTCGGCAGCACCAGCTTCACCGTGCGCTTCGTTCCCGCCATCGCCGGCTGGAAAACCGCCAACCTGCACATCACCAGCAATGATCCCGACGAAAGTCCTTTCACCATCCACCTGTCCGGGAACGGTCTTGCGTCTAACCAAGACACCGATAGCGACGGGATAAGCGACACCGCCGAGTTTTATTTGTCCGCACTCGGGTTCGACTGGCAGGTGAGCCAGCCGAGCTTGGTCAATAGTCTCTACGCCAACGCGAGTGGAGCCGGCCTTTACACCACGAATCAAATCCAAGCCCTGAACGTGGGCACGCCCCTGCTGGCAAAAGACCCGTTAAGCGGCCTGTTCACGCTCACCATCGGCGTGCAGAAATCCACCAACCTGGTGGACTTCAGCCCTTTCCCGATGACCGCGCCGCAGACGATGATCAACGGCCTAGGCGAGTTGGAGTTTCAATTCAGCGCGCCGGACAACGCGGCATTCTTCCGGCTGGAGTCGCGGTGAGGGAGCTGCGGCTTGGTTGCAGAGACAAACGACCCGATAGGTTTGAAAAACAGTGTCGTTTCGTAATACGGGGTAGCGCTACGTCTTCGTGCGCAGCGAGGCGAACTGGAAACGACAGGCCTGTCTCAAAGCCTCCAACACCGGGAGCGGTGACCAATCCGGCCTGTCGGTCGCAGCATTGGGCTATAAGGTGTTGGTCTGCGCGCCCAACAACGCCCCGCTCAGGGCGATTTGAGTTTTGAGTCGGCACGCCAACGCAGAAGCAACAGACAAAATTGCGGTGTTTGACGGGGTAGTTGATTCGGTTAGACTTGCTGGGCCATGAAACAAACCGAGCAGCAGACCGAAGCAGCGTTCCGCGAGCAATGCCGGCGACAGATGGCTCGTCCGATGGCTCTACGCATCAAATATGGATTCTATCGAGCTTGCCGGCCTGTGATGGATGATGCTCCTTGGCGCTCCTTTAACTCGACCGCCGAGTACCGTGCCTGGTGTGAAACAAACTTGCCGGAGTATTTGCGATACGGACGCGCCAAGTGACTGAATGAGGAGAACTTCGTCCCCAGCCGCTCGGGACTCTAGCATTCGCATGAAATCCGTTGCAATCATCGGCGCTGGCATCACGGGTTTGACGGCGGCATTTTACATGAAGCGCCGGGGCGTGCCGGTCACGGTCTATGAAGCCAGCGGGCGCGTGGGCGGCGTCATCGAGTCACTGCGCAAGGATGGTTATCTGGCTGAGTTCGGCCCGAACACCATTCTCGAAACGTCGCCCAAGATCGCCCAACTCGTTCGCGACGCGGGGCTGCAATCGCGCCGGCTCGATCCCGATCCGAAGGCCGAAGCCCGTTTCGTCGTGCGCTACCAGCGGCCCATTGCGATGCCGGGTTCGCCCTTGGGATTTTTCACGACGGAACTGTTCACCCGCAAAGCGAAGTTCGCCGTATTGCGCGAGCCGTTCGTCAAGCCGCGGCGCGATGGCGTTGAGGAAAGCATCGCCGAGTTCGTGATCCGCCGGCTCAACCAGGAATTCCTCGATCACGCGATTGACGCGCTGGTGGCGGGGATTTACGCGGGTGATCCTTACAAATTGTCCGTGCCCCACGCGTTTCCAAGGCTGGCAGCACTGGAACAGAAATACGGCTCGTTGATCAAAGGCCAGATTTTCGGCGCGCGCGAACGCAAACGCCGCGGCGAGGTTGCGAAAGACCGTGCGCCGAAGTTCTCGTTCGACGAAGGCTTGCAGGTGTTGCCGGAAACGCTGGCCGCCCAGCTTGGCGAGGCGGTGAAATTGAACAGCACGGTCAGGAAACTCATGCAGAGTGGAGACGGTTGGCGTGTTTCGACTTCCAGTGGCGAATTTGAACATAAGGCGGTGGTCTTCTGCGGCACGGCGTTCAAGCTGGCGGAGTTAAGCGTCGAGTTCTCGTCGTTGGCAGGTAGGGCGGGCAGTCCTCTGCCCGCCGCGCCTCGACCTGCGGCTGACGGCGCGCACGGAGGGACGCGCCCTACCGGCACGCTCGACCTCGCGCCGCTTTTGGAAATCCGTTACCCACCCGTGGCCAGCGTCGTGCTGGGCTTCCGGCGCGAGGACGTCGCACATTCATGCGAGGGTTTCGGCATGTTGATTCCGAAAATCGAGGGCTTCAAAATCCTCGGCACAATTTTCTCGTCCTCACTGTTTCCCAACCGCGCGCCGAGTGGCCATCATACGCTCACGAGCTACGTCGGCGGCGAGCGGTATCCGGAACTGGCGTTGTTGCCGGCGGAGAAACTCTACGAGGTCGTGTGCGAGGACTTGCGCGTGTTGCTCGGTGTGCGCGGCAAACCGACTTTCCAATATTGCGTGGTTTGGCCCAAGGCGATCCCGCAATACAACGTCGGCTACGGCCGCTACCGTGATCTGATGACGGCGGTTGAGGTGAAAGCGCCGGGTCTGTTCCTTGCCGGTCATTATCGCGACGGCGTTTCGCTGAGCGATTCAATCGTGTCCGGCATCAACGTGGCCGGGCGCGTGGCGGCGAATTTCAAACCCACGAATGGACGCGAATAGACACGAATTCATTTCAACCGGCAGGGCGCGTCACTCCGAGAATGTCTCACAACCAACGGGCCGCGATGTCTTCTCCCTCTCCGCCATGAAATGGAGGAGAGGGTCGGGGAGAGGAGGCGCGTTTTTGTTGGGAATTCCCCTCACCTCGGTCCTCTCCTCCATTCGGAATGGAGGAGAGGAAGAAAGCATCAAGTTTTGAGACAGTCTCGGAGTGACGCGCCCTACCCTCAACGATTCGTGGTGGATCGTTGTCCGTCTGTGGTTCCCCTTCTTTTCTTAACTTCCAACTGCCGGATTTATTAGGTTTATTCCATTGGCATCCAGTCCGGGTGGAACTATCATCCATTCGCTTCATGAAGGTTCATAATGGATAGAGGTCAAGTTTGCCACAGAAGAATAAAATGCGCGGGCGGTAATTTTTGAAGTTGCGAAATCCTCTGGCGG